>NZ_JBVVPQ010000027.1:0-100905 GCF_055811695.1 Bradyrhizobium sp. MI1.3
GGTTTTTTTACCCGCGCCCCGGGGGGGGGGCCCCCCCCGTGGGGGGGGGGCCCCACCCCGGGGGGGGGGTTTTGCCCCCGGGGCTTGTCTTGGGGGGGCCGGCGGCCTACCCACGACACCTCGTTCCGCATCTACGTCGCAGGCCGAGTCAGGAGCGCCGGCGACATCGGCCGCATGCGTTCGAAGTTCAACGGCAAATTCTGGTGGGACATGACCGAGGAAGAGCACCAGCAATTTCCGGGCGATTACGAAGCCCAGGTCGGCCAGGGACCGCAGACCATCCATTCCGAGGAGCATTTCGGCCAGAGCGACCGCGGCATCCTCATGATCCGGCGCATGCTGAGCGAGCAGCTCGAAGCGATGGAAGCAGGCCGCAATCCGATCGGAATCTCATTCGATGTGAACGCGCCTCCGGTCGAATTCGAAGCGGGGAATTACATCCGCGAAGGCTGACATGCCAGCTCCAATCAGGGCTGGACCGACAACGAGAACAACGACAAATTGGGGGAAGCGATGGTCGATGTGACGTCACAGATGTCGGTGCAAACGGCCGCCGCGGCAAAGCCCTCGGCGCGGCGCTATTACGTGCTAGGCCTGCTCACCATCATCTACGCGCTGAACTTCCTCGACCGCACGATCTTCAACGTCCTGATCGAGCCGATCAAGAAGGAGTTCCAGCTCAGCGACACCATGATGGGCCTGCTCGCGGGCTTCGGCTTCGCCCTGTTCTATTCCCTGCTCGGCATTCCCATCGCGCGCGTCGCCGACCGGCTCAACCGGCGCAACATCGTCGCCGCTGCGTTCGCGTTCTGGAGTGCGATGACGGCGTTGTGCGGCGCCGCTTCGAGCGTCACTTCGCTGGCGCTGGCGAGGATCGGCGTCGGCATCGGCGAATCCGCGGGCTCGCCCGCCTCGCAATCCATCGTCGCCGACCTCTTCGCCAAGAATGAGCGTCCGCGCGCTCTCGGCATCTACGCCGTCGGCACCTATCTCGGCGTCTTCCTCGGCTATTTCGTCGGCGGCTACGTCAACCAGCACTGTGGCTGGCGGATGGCGTTCTACGTCGCGGGCCTGCCCGGCATCCTGCTCGCCTTGATCCTGTGGCTGACGATCTCCGAGCCGAAGCGCGGCGCCATGCAGGAGAATTTCGTGCCTGAGCCGCTCGGGCCGACCCTGCGCTTTCTGGCTTCGCAACAGAGCTTCATCATCGTGCTGATCGGCTTCTGTCTCACCACATACACGAACTACGCGACCGCGGCCTGGATCCCGCCGTTTCTGGCGCGCGTGCACCATCTGTCGAGCGCCGAGATCGGCACCTATGCCGGCACCTTCAAGGGGCTCGCCGGCATGGCGGGCACCCTGCTCGGCGGCTTCGTGGTGGCGCAGATCAGCCGCCGCGACGACCGCTGGAAGCTGTGGGCCCCCGCCATCACCTCGGGCCTTGCCGGCCCGGCGTTTGCGCTGTGCATGCTGACGCAGGACTTTGCGATGATGGTGGCCACGCTGGCGCTGACCTCGTTCCTGGTCGGCTTCCATCTCGGGCCGATCTTCGCGATCGCGCAGACGGTGGCCAAGCCGAGCATGCGGGCGCTGGCCTCCGCCCTGATCGCGCTCACCGCCACCTGCTTCGGCCAGGGCGTCGGGCCGCTCGCGGTAGGCGTGGTCAACGATGCCCTGAAGGGCGCTTACGGCGCCGAGGCCGTGCGCTATTCCCTGCTTTCGGCGGCGGTCACGACCACGCTGGGGGCGCTCCTGTTCGTCTGGGCGGCGCGCTCGATCCGGGACGATATCGGCCGGGCGGCCGTCTGAGGCCGGTGCAGACCGCAAGCCCGGCGAAACCAACCGGGCGTATTCATGAAACCATTTTGCGGAACCCGCGAAACCATCCGGAAACAGACGGTCCTTACAAGAAGAGCCATAGACGGCGGCAAAGCCCGTCGGGAGGCTCAGATGAACCACTCCATTCACTCTGCTGATCGTGCGACCCACCTGAAGATCGTGGTGGTGGCGCTGGTGGCCGGCATCACGGTGGCCGGCTTCGGGATCGCAGCCCGCACCAATGCCGATTACAGCCAGACCGCCCAATCCGCCCACGTGATCAAGGCCGGCAAGCCGGTCGTGGTGACCAGCGCCGGGACGTCGGAGATCCGCTGAGGATCAAAAAGGTCCGGTTTGATACCGAACGGCCGCCTTCGGGCGGCCTCTTTGATTCAGGCGATGGGGTGATGCTCCGATATGGATCGGGTCAATAGCTGCCGCAGCAGTGCTTGAATTTGTCGCCTGAACCGCAGGGACAGGGATCATTGCGGCCGACACCGCTCTGCCCATAACGCAGCCGGTTGAGGGCCTTCCTGTTCTGCTCCAGGATCATCTTGCGGCGCGTCTCCTGCACGCCGATCACGGCAGCATTGTCGCCGGCGTCCCAGAACGCCTGCGGCTTCAGATGGGCGAGCTTGCCGCTGACATAGACCGGGTAGAACCAGCCGAGCGTTCCGTCGCGCAGGCGCTGCAGCGTCGTCAAATCGTAGAGGAAGAAACCTGCGTCCAGCAGCATCGCGTTGATGTCCTGGAAGTCGTCAACGTCAGTCTCGCAGACGACAACGCTGCAATTCTCGAGCACGTACCGCGCGCCCTTCAGTGCGGCCTGTTCCGCGCCCTGCACATCGAGCTTGAGCAGGAACGGCGGCTTGAGCGACAGCTCCTCGACCAGCGCATCAAGCGTCGTCGCCGGCACTTTCACCTTGCTGGTGGAGAGGTCGTTGACCCGCGACCAGTAGACGTCGCCGGCGGGGCGCAGCGATGACCAGTAGGGATGCACCGATTCCGTGATCTCGATCTCGCCCTCGTGGTCGGTGATGGCGCAAATGCGATAGTGCCCGCCAAGCACCTCCTTGATCGCCTTGAGGGAGTCCTCGTAGATCCTGTTAGCATCGACGTTCAGTGGCACCGCACCGCCGAGGCACGACTGATGGTTGAGCACGAAGTGCCCATCGGCGCAGCCCAGATCGATGACGGTGCCGTAGCGCACGCCCTTCGCGAACAAATTCTGCAACGTCGCGCTGAAATCGGCTGCCTGCATCAAATCGATCCGAACAATCCCGGATTGAGCGGTACCATGCGATCGACGGCGCGATCAATCCGGCGCCTGACGGCCGTGGCGCGGGCGAGAGATTTTGCGTGGGTCAAAGACCAAAAAGCACGCGGAAGTCGGGGCGCGCCGGACCCGGGATCGAAGCGAGATCAGGATTTGAAGGTAAGGGTATGAAAGGATTGCCAAAAATGGCGCGAGAGACGGGGCTCGAACCCGCGACCTCCGGCGTGACAGGCCGGCGCTCTAACCAACTGAGCTACTCCCGCGTGACACGCAAATGTCTGCGGAACGAGGGGGGACTTAAAGGCCGGACCTGTTGAAGTCAAGGATGTTGCATCCACAGCCGGAACGATCGGTTTTCCGCTGAGAGCGCGCACGAACGTGACCCTCGCCCGCGGGCCTGACGTGTCAGTCCAGCCCCGAATCGTCTACCCCTCCGGGAACTTGCGGGGTTTGGGGGCCGTCATCCCGACCACCGGCAGGAATCGAGGAGGCCAGACATGGCTAAGAAAGACTCGGCCAAGAAGGATTCGGCGAAGAAGGCAGCCGCGCCCGCCACCATCACGCTCAAGCACCTCGCCGCCGACATTGCGGAGAGCCAGGACCTGTCGAAGAAGCGCGCCGAGGCCGTTCTGACCGATATGGTCGACCTGATCACCAAGCATCTGAAGAAGGGCGACCGCGTCCGCATCGTCGGGCTCGGCATCCTCCAGGTCCGCAAGCGCGCCGCCCGCACCGGTCGCAATCCCGCCACGGGCGAGCCCATCCACATCAAGGCCAGCAAAAAGGTCGCCTTCCGCCCGGTCAAGGAGCTGAAAGAGGCGATCTGACCACTCACGTTTCGTTAAGCCTGATCAGCGTCGTCCGGCCGCAACGCGGCCCAGTTTTCTGGTATACCGCCTCTCTCCCCTCACCCGGCGGTTTGACCAGAAATGTCCTCCCTCACCTTTTCGCACACCGTGACCGAGCGCTTCCTGCGCTACGTCGCCATCGACACCCAGTCCGATCCGGAATCCCCGAGCTCGCCCTCGACGGAGAAACAGAAGGATCTCGGCCGTGTGCTCGCCGCCGAGCTCAGGGAAATGGGCGTCGAGGACGCTCATCTCGACGATTACGGCTACGTCTACGGAACGATCCCGGGCAACACACCCAAGAAGGTGCCGGTGATCTGCTTCTGCTCGCACATGGACACCTCGCCCGACGTCACCGGCAAGGACGTCAAACCGCAAATGGTGAAGAACTATCGCGGCGGCGATATCACCCTCCCAGGCGACACCAGCCAGGTGATCCGCTTCGCCGAGCATCCGGCGCTGAAGAACCAGATCGGCAACGACATCATCACCACCGACGGCACCACGCTGCTCGGCGCCGACAACAAGGCCGGCGTCGCCGAGATCATGGATGCCGCGCATTTCTTCATCAACAACCCGCAAGTGAAGCACGGCACCATCAAGATCCTGTTCACGCCTGACGAGGAGATCGGCCGCGGCGTCGACAATGTCGACATCAAGAAGCTGGGCGCCGAGTTCGGCTACACCATGGACGGCGAGAGTGCGGGCAGCGTCGAGGACGAGACCTTTTCGGCGGACGGTGCCACCATCACCATCAACGGCGTCAGTGCCCACCCCGGCTACGCCAAGGGCAAGATGGAGCATGCCATCAAGATCGCCGCCGCCATCGTCGAGCGCCTGCCCCGGGAAGGCTGCTCGCCCGAGACGACATCAGGCAAGCAGGGCTTTCTGCATCCGATCGGCATCGAGGGTGCGCTGGAGCAGGCGACGCTCTCCTTCATCGTGCGCGACTTCACCGAGGAAGGGCTGAAGGAAAAGGAGATCCTGCTCGAGAACATCGTCAAGGACGTGATGAAGGATTTTCCGCGCTCGACCTACACATTCGAAGTGCGGGAGCAGTACCGCAATATGAAGCAGGTGATCGATCGCCACCCGCACATTCTCGAATACGCCATCGAAGCGATCCGCCGCGCCGGCCTGCGCCCGATGCGCACCGCGATCCGCGGCGGCACCGACGGCTCCCGCCTCTCCTTCATGGGCCTGCCCTGCCCCAACATCTTCGCCGGCGAGCACGCATTTCACTCCCGGCTCGAATGGGTCAGCCGGCAGGACATGGAGAAGGCGGTGCAGACGATCGTCCACCTCGCCATGATCTGGGAGGAGAAGGCCTAGCGCCTCTCGTCAAAGCACCATGGCCGGGATCGCTCCCGGCTATCGGTTGGGCGCGACCCGTCGTCGGTCTTGGACATGCAATCGATGCAACACATTGTGTCTGGTCGCGCCAGGCTTGCAACCGAGGTTGCAGGCAGCGGCACTGCGACGGTCTTTCTTCATGCCAACGTGTGCGACCGTCGCATGTGGCGCGCCCAATTGAATGGAATGAGCGCCACTCACAAGACGGTCGCGTATGATCGACGGGGGTTCGGCGAAACTCGCGCCGAGCCGGAGGACTTTTCCGCACTCGCAGACCTGGTCGCGGTGCTGGAGGCTACCGCAGACGACCAGCCCGCAATCCTCGTTGGCTGCTCCCTCGGCGGCCGCATCGCGCTCGACGCCGCCCTCCGGCATCCGTCGCGTGTTCGGGCCCTCGTTCTGATCGCGCCGAATGTCGCAGGCGCAGCCGATCCGGTCTACACCCCTGACATCGAGACGCTGATAATCCAATCGAGGCAGGCCGAGGCATCCGGCGATCTCGGTCGGTTGAACGCCATGAAGGCGCGCCTCTGGCTTGATGGACCGCTGGCGCCCGAAGGCCGCGTAGTCGGTGCCGCTCGCGATTTGCTCCTTGATATGACCGGCATAGCGCTCCGGTGCCCGCCATTCGGATCGGAGGTCGACATTCGCCCCTTCTTCCACCGGCTTCATGAAATCGCGGTACCAACCCTGGTTGTATGGGGCGACCTGGATTTCCCCTACGTCCAGGAACGCTGTCGCCAAGTCGTCGCGTCAGTCCCAGACGCAGAGAGCCACGAAATGCCGGGCGTGGCACATCTCCCTAACCTGGAGCGCCCGGCGGAAATCACAACTCTCATTGCCGAGTTTATCCGCCGGCGCGCCGGGACCGACAGGTAGACAGCAACAACGCCCGATCCGCTTACGGCACCGGCATCGCGCGCGGATTGCGATGGAAGCGGTTCGAGCTTGCCATCCAGTTCGGCAGCGGCTCGCCGTCGCGATGGCGACCGCCGGCCACCGCCGCAGCCCAGGCCACCGCAGCGCCGATCAGGGTTGCTGCCGCAACGGAGAAGGCGACGATGATGGAGTTACGCCGCGCCCGATTGATCGCCGTCCTTGAATCCGCGATCACGGCGTCGACCCGTCGTTCCGAGTCGGGTGCCGCGAGTCCCGTCAGCGCGGCCACCTGCTGCACGAGGTAGGCCCGATCATCGGTGCTGACGCCGCTGTGGCTCGATGACGTCATCAGGATGCGTCCTGCTTCGGCACGAGGTTCCCTGAGGTCGGTGTTGGGGGGCCGCCGCGCTACGCGAAACAGCTTATCCAGCTCGTAACTCAACAAGGGCTCGGCGGCGGAGGTATTGCTGGCCGAACTGCGCATCGGCGAGCGGTCAATCGCTGCTGCGCCGAGCATCGCGAGCAGAGCGGCACCAAGCAGCACGGCAAGCGCCCAGGACATCAGCCCATGCACGCCATCCCGTCGTTCGCCATCGTCTTCGATCGTCGCAATCGCCGGCGCTGGTCTTGCTGTACGGCCGGCGACATAGCCGCCAAAGCCGAAGCTGATAATCGCCTGGATGATCAAATAGAAGCCGGACAGCAGCGCAAGCGCCGCCGATGCATCGCGCCATGTCGGCGAGGCTGAACTGACGCCCAGGCCGACGGCGACTCCAAAGCCGACCAGGATGAACGACATTGCGCCGGCAGCCAAAGCGCCTGCGATGACCGAGCTCCACTGGATGGTGCGCCGGTCATCGGCAGCGACGCCGCCGCCTTCCATGATGTCTTCCCGTATGAGAGTTTCCATCGTCATCACCGCCCTCTCAACGCAGGCCGAAGAACGACAGGATCGCCATGATCACGACGATCAAGCCGATGAGATAAATCAATCCGTCCATGGTCCGTCCTCCTCAATGTCTCCTCGTCGCTAATCACAACGAATAAGGAAGGTTCCAAATTGGACCGAGCCTGCGGGAACGAACCGGCGCGATGCGGATTATTTGTCCAAGTCCCAAGGATGAAGTTTGTGAGCACGAAAGCCCCAGCCGGTCGGTCCCGGCTGGGGCTTTGTTTTTGGGCGGCGGTTCCTGTCCTATGTTAACGACGCCGGCTCTCCGATCATCAAGGATGCGATCGGGGCGGAACCTCTGGATTGGGAGAGCCGCGTGGATCGCAGAACCGCGTGCCTTCATCAGGCAGATGCATTCCGGGAAAAGGCAATCGCCGATCCCGAGCACCACGACCAGTGGATCGACGAAGCCATCAAATGGCTGGAACGCGCCATGGAAGCCGGCTGTCGCGCCGTCGTCACGGTCGAAGCCGGCGATGTGCCGAACGTGGCAGGCGGAGCGTCAGCCGATGCTCAGCTCAGCTTGATCACGCGCCAATGAGAAGAGCTGCCGTCTTCGCGACCGCTGCGGCAATTGTTCCAGGGACGTAACAATGTTGCGGGTCGACACTGTTCCCGCCCCCATGCTAGGCCGGACGCAGACCGCAACCAGAGTGAAATCGTGCTCGCGAACCGCCAGCCCTCAGGATCATGCCGGCCGCGCAACTGGCGCGGGCTGCTGTCTGTGCTGATCGCGGTTGTCTACCTGCTCGCGGGAGCGCTGCATGGCCTGCACGACATCGACGTCACCACGCCCGGTGGCGGCTCGGAGATCAGCGCGGTCCTTGACGGCTCCGCAGATCACAACGACCACAAGGCCATCGGCGGACATCATTGCCATGGCTGCTTCTCGGTGACGGTGGCGCAGCCGGCGCCACCGGCCGCATCGATCGGGCTCGTGTCCGTATCGCGCCCACAACGCGCACCCCGGCTCGCCGGAATTGTTCCCGACACCGACTCCCCGCCTCCCAAACATATGACCTGAATGAATGGGTCGGGCGCTCCGCGCCCATGAGGTTCATCCTTCACAGGTCGGTTTCATGTTTTACAGGGGAATGGCCGCGCGCCTGGCGTGCGCGGTAGCGTGTCTGATTGTCGGATTGGCGCTTGCGCCGTCTCACGCCCAGACTCTGACGATGCGGAGCGCACTCTCGCGCGCGCTGGCCACGAGCCCGCGACTGACCGCGGCGGAGCGCGATGTCGGCATCGCCACGGGCCAGCGCATCCAGGCCGGTGCGCTCCTCAATCCGGAGCTGAGCTACGAACAGGACAATTCGTTCGGGTCCGGCATCTATCGCGGCACGCGATCGGCGGAGACCACGCTTCAGATCAGCCAGGCCTTCGAGCTGTTCGGCAAACGCGACGCGCGGATTGCGGCGGGTGTCGCCGGCATCGAGGTGGCCGCGATCCAGCGCAAGGCCGTCAGGCTGGAGGTGCTGTCGGAGACCGCGATTGCCTTCCTTGGCGTACTCGGCGCGCAGCGGCGCATCCAGATCCTCGACGAGCAGATCACCGCCATCGATCGGCTGACGCCGCTCTTGCGCCGCCGCGTCGAGGCCGGCGCCTCCTCGCCGGCCGAGACCGGCCGTGCGGAAGTGGCATCCGCCCTGGTGAGGGCCGACCGCGAGCGCTTCAAGGCGACGCTGGCCAGCGCCCGGCGCGAGCTGGCGGTACTGATGGGCGACGCGGCACCGAAATTCGGCGAGGTCTCCGGACGGCTCGACACGATGGGACGGCCGCCGACATTCCAGTCCGTCGTCGCCGCGATCGATGCCAATCCGCAGCTGGTGCGCTGGACCGCGATCTATGCCCAGCGCAATGCCGAGCTGTTGCTGGCGCGGCTGCGGCCCTACCCCGACGTGCGGATCGCCGCCGGCTGGCGCCATTTCAACGAGACCAATGACGACGCGGCGCGCCTCACCGTCTCGGTGCCGATCCCCGTGTTCGACCAGAACCAGGGCAATATCCTCTCGGCGCAGGAGAGCCTTGCCAAGACCAAGGCCGAGCGCGAGGCCAACCGCAACACGCTGATCGTGGTCGCCGGCCGCGCCTACGACTCGCTCCAGGGCTCGCTGCGCGAGCTTGCGGTGCTGCGCGAGAGCGCCATTCCCAAGGCCACCGAAGCGTCTGACGCCATTGCTCAAGGCTACGGCCAGGGCCGTTTCAGTCTGCTCGAAGTGCTCGATGCGCAGGCCAGCGTCACCCAGGCGCGGCTGCGCGAGCAGGAGGCGCTGCAGAATTTCCACGCGGGGGTGGCGACCATCGAAGGCCTCGTCGGCAACCCCTTCACGCTGGCGCGGGAGAGCGCACGATGAAGACGTCCTCCACCATCCTCGTCGCATTCGTTGCCGCCGCGCTTGGCACCGCACTTGGCGCTTACGGCTATTCCCTGCTCGGCCCGGCCAGGGTCGAGCATGCCGAACACGCCGCAGACAAGAAGCCGGAGAAGCCGAACGACCATGTCGAGCAGGACGAGCACGGCGCCGACCGGATCCGCATCTCCGACATCAAGCTCGCAGCCGCCGGCGTAACGTTGGCGGAAGCCGCGAGCGTCACGCTGACCGACACGCTCGCCTTCAACGGCATCCTGCGCGCCAACCAGGAAGCCGTGGTGCAGGTGACGCCGCGCTTTCCCGGCGTCGCCAAATCGATCCAGAAGCGCATCGGCGATAGGGTCGGCAAAGACGATCTGCTCGCCGCAATCGAGAGCAACCAGAGCCTCACCGTCTACGAGCTCAAGGCGCCGCTTGCCGGCACCATCATCGAGCGGCAGATCTCGCTCGGCGAATACGCCTCCGAGCAGAAGCCGGCTTTCGTCGTCGCCGATCTCTCGACCATCTGGGTCGACCTGTCGATCTACCGGCAGGATCTGCGGCGCGTTCGCCTCAACGACGAGGTGCTGATCGATCCCGACGACGGCCGCGGCGAGATCAAGGGCACCATCTCCTACATGGCCCCGATCGGCTCGAGCGAGACCCAGACCGCGCTGGCGCGCGTGGTGCTGCCAAATCCCGACGGGCGCTTGCGTCCCGGCCTGTTCGTCACTGCACGGCTGATCCTCGCCGCGCGCGACGTCGCGGTCGCCGTGCGCAAAAGCGCGATCCAGACGCTGGAGAATAGGACCATCGTGTTCGTCCGCGAGGACGGCGACAAGATCGAGGCGCGCCCCGTGGAGCTTGGCGATTCCGATTCCCGCCATGTCGAGATCAGGGCCGGACTATCGGCCGGCGAGCATTACGTCGCGGAAAACAGCTTCGTCGTGAAGGCGGAGATGGGCAAGGGCGAGGCCGAGCATGATTGAGCGCCTCATCGCGGTCTCGCTGCAGCAGCGCTGGCTGGTCCTCTTGCTCGCATTCGGCGTCGTCGCTTTCGGCGCCTGGAATTTCCAGCGCCTGCCGATCGACGCCGTTCCTGACATCACCAACGTCCAGGTCCAGATCAACACCCGTGCCCCCGGCTATTCGCCGCTGGAAACCGAGCAGCGCATCACCTTCCCCGTCGAGACCGCGATGGGCGGGCTGCCCAAGCTCGACTACACCCGCTCGCTCTCGCGCTACGGCCTGAGCCAGGTGACGGTCGTCTTCAAGGACGGCACCGACATCTATTTTGCCCGCCAGCTCGTCGGCGAACGGATTCAGCAGGTAAAGGACCAGCTTCCGGCCGGCGTCGAGGTCGCGATGGGACCGGTCTCGACCGGGCTCGGCGAAATCTTCATGTACACCGTCGAGGCCAAGGCGGGCGCGAAGACGCAAGGCGGCCACGACTATTCGCTGACCGATTTGCGCACCGTGCAGGACTGGATCATCAAGCCGCAGCTTCGCAACGTGCCGGGGGTGATCGAGGTCAACACCATCGGCGGCTTCGAGCGGCAATTCCACGTGCTCCCCGATCCCGGCAAGCTGATGGCCTACCGGCTTGGCTTCCGCGACGTCATGACGGCGCTCGCCGCAAATAATGCCAACGTCGGCGCCGGTTATATCGAGCGCAACGGCGAGCAATATCTGGTTCGCTCGCCGGGCCAGGTCGGCAATGTCGGCGAAATCAGGGACATCGTCATCGGCTCGCGCGGCGGCAATCCCGTCAGGATCAGGGACATCGCGACCGTCACCGAAGGCCGCGATTTGCGCACGGGGGCCGCAACGCGCGATGGCGAGGAAACCGTGCTCGGCACCGCCATGCTGTTGATCGGCGAAAACAGCCGCACCGTGGCGCGCCGTGTCGCGGCCCGGCTCGAGGAGATCGCCAAATCGCTGCCCGACGGCGTCGTGACGCGGACCGTCTACGACCGCACTGATCTGGTCGAAGCCACCATCCGCACCGTCGAGAACAATTTGGTGGAAGGCGCGGCCCTGGTCGTGGCCGTGCTGTTCCTGATCCTCGGCAACATCCGCGCAGCGCTGGTAGTGGCCTGCGTCATTCCGCTGTCAATGGCCATGACGGTCACCGGCATGGTCGAGACCAGGGTCAGTGCGAACCTGATGAGTCTGGGCGCGATCGATTTCGGCATCATCGTCGACGGCGCCGTGATCATCGTGGAGAACTGCCTGCGCATGCTGGCCGAGGCTCAGCGCGAGAAAGGCGGCCTGCTCACGACCTCCGAACGGCTGCGTGCGATCCGGCGCGGGTCGAGCGAGGTGATCAAGCCGAGCCTGTTCGGTACGCTGATCATCGCGGTGGTCTACCTGCCGGTGCTGACGCTGACCGGCGTCGAAGGCAAGATGTTCACCCCGATGGCGCTGACGGTGCTGATGGCGCTGGGCGCCGCGGTGCTGTTCTCCATCACCTTCGTGCCGGCCGCGGTTGCCATCTTCGTCACCGGCAAGGTGTCGGAACACGAAAACCTGTTCATGCGGCTGGCGAAGCGCGCCTATCTCCCCCTGCTCCGGCTGGCGATCGACCATCGCCTCAGCGTCGCAATCATGGCCGCCATCATCGTGGTCGCAAGCTGCGTTGCCGCGGCGCGCATGGGCGGTGAGTTCATTCCGAGCCTGGACGAAGGCGACGTCGCACTGGCCTCGATCCGGATTCCCGGAACCAGCCTGACCCAGTCGCTGGACCTGCAAAAGGCGCTGGAAAAACGCATCAAGCAGATTCCGGAGGTGAAGGAGTTCTTCACCCGCATCGGCACCGCGGAGATCGCGACCGACCCGATGTCGCCGGCACAGACCGACGGCTACATCATGCTGAAGCCGCGCGCCGAATGGCCCGACCCCGGCAGGCCCAAAGCCGAGGTGATCGAGGCCATCGACCGTGCCGCCGACGACATCCCCGGCAGCGCCTATGAAATCTCCCAGCCGATCCAATTCCGTGTCAACGAGCTGATCTCCGGCGTGCGCAGCGACGTCGGCGTCAAGATCTTCGGCGACGACCTCGACATCCTGCAAGGCGCGGCAAAACAGGTGGAGGCCGCGATCCGCCGTATTCGCGGCGCCAGCGACGTCAAGATCGAGCAGGTCTCGGGCCTGCCGATCCTCACGGTTCGTCTCGACCGCCAGGCACTCGCCCGGTACGGGCTCAGCATCAGCGAGGTGCAGGGCATCGTCGAGATCGCGGTCGGCGGCAAGTCCGCCGGCAAGCTGTTCGAGGGCGACCGCCGCTTCGACATCGTCGTGCGCCTGCCGGAACATCTGCGCGGCAATCTCGAAGCCATCAGGGCGATCCCGATCCCTCTGCCGCCCGGTGAGGAAGCAACAATCGGTGCGCCGATCCGGACGGCACTGCCCGGCTCCCCCCTCGCCCAGATGCGCTATGTGCCGCTGTCGTCGGTCGCAACCGTCGATGCGACGCCCGGCCCGAACCAGATCAGCCGCGAGAACGGCAAGCGGCGCATCGTCGTCACCGCCAATGTCCGCGCGCGCGACCTCGGCTCCTTCGTCACCGAGGCCGAGGCGGCCGTCGCGGAGAAGGTCAAACTGCCGCCGGGCTACTGGATCGGCTGGGGCGGACAGTTCGAGCAATTGGTCTCCGCCACCAAGCGGCTTACGCTGGTGGTGCCGGTGGCGCTGCTGCTGGTGTTTTTGCTGCTGTTCATGGGCATGGGATCGGCGGCGGATGCGGCGCTCGTTTTCTCCGGCGTGCCGCTGGCACTGACCGGCGGCGTCATGGCGCTGCTGCTGCGCGGCATTCCCCTATCCATCAGCGCTGGCGTCGGTTTCATCGCGCTGTCGGGCGTGGCCGTGCTCAACGGCCTCGTCATCATCGCCTTCATCGAGCGGCTGCGCAGCGAGGGGCACCCCGTTGTTGACGCGGTGCGCGAGGGCGCGCTGACACGCCTGCGTCCGGTGCTGATGACGGCGCTGGTGGCGTCGCTCGGCTTCGTGCCGATGGCCCTTGCCACCGGGGCCGGGGCCGAGGTGCAGCGGCCACTTGCGACCGTGGTGATCGGCGGCATCATCTCCTCGACCGTGCTGACACTGCTGGTGCTGCCGGCGCTCTACGTGCTGTTCCGCCGTGACGGGGCTGCCGAAACGCTTACAATGGCGCCTGATTTGGCAGCGTCCGGGGAGCGCTAGAGGTGGGCAACCACGACCATCACGGTCATCATCACCATGATCACAGCCACGGCCATGATCACGATCATGGTGGCCACGCCCATGTCCATGCGCCCGCCAGTTTCGGCAAGGCGTTCGCGATCGGCATCTCGCTCAACACCGCGCTGGTCGTGGCCGAGGCCGTCTACGGCTATATCGGCAACTCCACCGCCCTGCTTGCAGATGCCGGCCATAATCTTTCCGACGTGCTCGGCCTGGTCGTGGCCTGGTGCGCGTCGATCGCGGCGCGGCGCGCGCCCAGCGGCCGCTTCACCTATGGCCTGCGTGCCTCCACGATTCTGGCAGCGCTGGCGAACGCGGTGTTCCTGCTGGTCGCAACCGGCGCGATCGGCTGGGAAGCGTTTTTACGCCTGCGTGAGCCGGAGCCTGTCGCCGGCGTCACCGTGATGGTGGTCGCCGGCATCGGCATCCTCATCAACGGTTTCACCGCCATGCTGTTCGCGCGCGGACGCAAGGACGATATCAACATCGAAGGCGCCTACCTGCATATGGCGGCCGACGCCGCGGTCTCGCTCGGCGTCGTCATCTCGGCGGCGCTGATCATCTGGACCGGCTGGCTCTGGCTCGATCCCGTCACCAGCCTCGTCATCTGCGCCACCATCCTCTGGAGCACCACCAGCCTGCTCCGCGGCTCGATCGACATGTCGATGGCGGCTGCGCCCAGGGGCACCGACATCGCCGCGATCAGGGTGTTCCTGCTGGCACGTCCCGGTGTGTCCGCGATCCACGATCTTCACGTCTGGCCGATCTCGACCACCGAGACGGCTCTGACCTGCCACCTCGTCATGCCCAGCGGCGCCGGCGATGCGTTCCTGATGGAGACGGCGCGGATGCTGAAGCGCTCCCACCGGATCGGCCACACCACCCTTCAGGTCGAGACTCATCCCGACAATGGCTGCGCCCTGGCGCCGGATGATGTGGTGTAGGATTCGCCAGCCCACCACTCGTCATTGCGAGCGCAGCGAAGCAATCCAGACTGCCTCCGCGGACACATCTGGATTGCTTCGTCGCAAGAGCTCCTCGCAATGACGGTGGAGAGAGGCGCGCCTACGCCGCCTTCGCCGTCACGATCCAGATCGCGCCCTGGAGCGCGACGCTCTGTCCCTTCAGGAACGGCGCGAGCATCTCGCGGATCGAGGCTTTTGCCGCGGCATATGTCTCCGGAGGATGGCCCTGCAGCGCGCGGCTGGCGGGGCCGATCTGGAGCGAGCCCTCGACCGCGGCATCGAGCCCGCCGCCGATCGCGACATCCATCGCGAGATTGTGCGGCTCCATCGCGACGTCGACGAAGCCCGCGCCTGTCAGGATGCGCGTCACGCGCTCCTCGGAGGCAAAGGCGAACGGGCCCGGCTCTTCCGGCCCGACCGGCGGCATCTTGGGCACGTGTTTGTAGACCGCCATCAGCGGCGCCATCATCCACGGATTTTCCTTCGGCTCGCGCCAGCAGGCAAACGCCAATCGCCCCGTCGGCTTCAGCGCACGGCGGAGGTTGGTGAAAGATGCGATGGGATCGGCGAAGAACATCACGCCGAACCGCGAGGCCAGTAGGTCAAAGCTCGCCGGCTCGAATGCATGCACCGTCGCATCCGCCAGCACGAAATCGAGCGGCAAGCCCTTTGGCGCAAACGCACGCGCCTGCGACAGCATCGGCTCGGAGACGTCGAGCCCAAGCGCGAAACCATTCGGGGTCACCGCTTTCGCGAACGCGAACGTCGTCGCGCCGGAGCCGCAACCGACATCGAGGACGCGCTCGCCCGGCTTCGGCCTGGCGCGGGCGATCAGCACGTCGGCAATGGGGCCGAGCAGGCTCTCCTGCGCCGCATGGCGATCGGCCCAGCGCTGCCCGCTGGGGCCATTCCAGTAGGCGATCTGGTCGGCGTTCTGCTCGTGTCCGCTCGGCTGTTCCATTGGGGCCTCTGTCGTTTTGTCGGTCGTGATACCACGCCGGAAGGTCATCAAGCGGTTCAAATGAGCACGGTTTGCGGTGCGGCCGCCTCTTGCTCCAACACCCGAGGGGGCGCTAAAGAGGCGCCGTGGGGCGGTTAGCTCAGCTGGTTAGAGCATCTCGTTTACACCGAGAGGGTCCGCGGTTCGAATCCGTGACCGCCCACCAGCCGGCCCTCAATCTCCCGGCCGTCCCGGCAGCAGTGGCACCGCGTCGATCCACACCGCCGCCGACTGGCACCAGATCTGCCTGACGGGCCGCAATTTGTCGCGCTGGCGAATGCTGCCCCAGCGGATGCCCCAATCGTCCTCCTGATCGCCCTCGCCGCTCGTGAATAGCGGGGAACCGCAGTCGCCACAGAAATGCTGGAAGCGCATCCGGCCATTATCGCCGCGCTTGCCGTAGATTCTGGGCGTGCCGGCGGTCAGCTTGACGTCCGCCTTGGTGCAGATCGCCGTCACCCGGAACGGCGATCCCGTAAGGGTCTGGCAGTCCCGGCAATGGCAGACCGACACCGTCTCGGGATCGATCTCCGCTTCAAAGGTGATCGCGCCGCAATGGCATTGCCCGTCGATGTGCATTGTCGTCATCCGCTGCCCCACAACAAAAACGGCGCCCGAAGGCGCCGTTTTATCATCTTTTCGAGCTGTGATCTCAGTGAGCGGTCAGGCCGCCGGCGGCTTCGTCGCCGTCCGGCTTCACCGTCACCTTGGTGTCCTCTTCCCAGACGATCGGCACCGGCTTCTTGACCAGCGCCTTGGCGACGACGTCGTCGAGGCGCGAGACCGGGATGATCTCCATGCCGCCCTTGATCGCATCGGAAATCTCCGTGAGATCCTTGGCGTTGTCCTCGGGGATCAGCACCGTCTTGATGCCGCCGCGGGCAGCAGCCAGCAGCTTCTCCTTCAGGCCGCCGATCGGCAGCACGCGGCCGCGCAGCGTGATCTCGCCGGTCATCGCAACATCATGGCGGACCGGGATGCCGGTCATGACCGAGATGATCGCGGTGGCCATCGCCACGCCCGCCGACGGACCGTCCTTCGGCGTCGCGCCTTCCGGCACGTGCACGTGGATGTCGCGCCGGTCGAACAGCGGCGGCTCGATGCCGTAGACGATCGCGCGCGAGCGGACATAGGACGCCGCCGCCGAGATCGATTCCTTCATCACGTCACGCAGATTGCCCGTAACCGTCATCTTGCCCTTGCCGGGCATCATGACGCCTTCGATTGTCAGCAGCTCGCCGCCGACATCGGTCCAGGCAAGGCCGGTGACGATACCGACCTGCGGCTCACTCTCGATCTCGCCGTAGCGGTACTTCGGCACGCCGAGCAGCTCTTCCAGAGTCTTCTCGGTGACCTTGACCGACTTCTTTTTGGAGATCATCAGCTCCTTCACCGCCTTGCGGGCGAGTGTGGAGAGCTCACGCTCCAAATTGCGCACGCCCGCTTCGCGGGTGTAGCGGCGGATCAGAAGCAGCAGCGCGTCGTCGTCGATCGAGAACTCCTTGGAATCCAGGCCGTGCTTGGACACCGCATTCGGGATCAGGTGCTTGCGCGCGATCTCGACCTTCTCGTTCTCGGTGTAGCCCGCGATCCGGATGATCTCCATGCGGTCCATCAGCGGCCCCGGAATATTGAGCGTATTCGCGGTGGTGATGAACATCACGTTGGACAGATCGTAGTCGACCTCGAGATAGTGGTCGTTGAAGGTCGCGTTCTGCTCGGGGTCGAGAACCTCGAGCAGCGCCGAGGACGGATCGCCGCGGAAATCGGCGCCCATCTTGTCGATCTCGTCCAGCAGGAACAGCGGATTGGACGACTTCGCCTTCCGCATCGACTGAATGATCTTGCCGGGCATCGAGCCGATATAGGTGCGGCGGTGACCGCGGATCTCGGCCTCGTCGCGCACGCCGCCGAGCGAGACGCGCACGAATTCGCGCCCCGTCGCCTTCGCGATCGACTTGCCGAGCGAGGTCTTGCCGACGCCGGGAGGACCGACGAGGCACAGAATCGGGCCCGTGAGCTTGTTGGCGCGCGACTGCACGGCCAGATACTCGACGATGCGGTCCTTGACCTTCTCCAACCCGTAGTGATCCGCATCCAGAACCGCCTGCGCGGCCTCCAGATCCTTCTTCACCTTGGACTTCTTGTTCCACGGGATCGACAGCAGCCAATCCAGATAGTTGCGCACGACGGTCGCTTCCGCGGACATCGGCGACATCTGGCGCAGCTTCTTCAATTCATGCTGCGCCTTCTCGCGCGCTTCCTTGGAGAGCTTGGTCTTGGAGATCTTCTCTTCGAGATCGGCGAGCTCGTCGCGACCGTCGTCGTCGCCGAGTTCCTTCTGGATCGCCTTCATCTGCTCGTTGAGATAGTACTCGCGCTGGGTCTTCTCCATCTGGCGCTTGACGCGCGAGCGGATGCGCTTCTCGACCTG
This sequence comes from Bradyrhizobium sp. MI1.3, assembly GCF_055811695.1. Classification (NCBI taxonomy): domain Bacteria; kingdom Pseudomonadati; phylum Pseudomonadota; class Alphaproteobacteria; order Hyphomicrobiales; family Nitrobacteraceae; genus Bradyrhizobium; species Bradyrhizobium sp. MI1.3. The sequence continues at coordinate 18,098 of NZ_JBVVPQ010000027.1, forward strand.
GAGCACCGAGATCTCGCTCTCCATCAGGCCCAGCACCTTCTCGAGGCGCTGCGTGACCGACAGCGTCTCCAGGATGCCCTGGCGATCCGCGATCTTGACAGCGAGATGCGAGGCGACGGTGTCGGCGAGCTTGGCGAAATCGGTGATCGCCTGCACGACGCCGACGACCTCGGCCGAGATCTTCTTGTTGAGCTTCACATAGCTCTCGAAGTCGGACACGACCGAGCGCGCCATGGCCTCGGCCTCGACCGACTTCGCGTCGGTGTCGGCGAGCGCAATCGCGGTCGCTTCGTAATAGTCGGCACGATCGGTGTACTTCTGCACGCGCGCACGCTCGAGCCCTTCGACCAGCACCTTCACGGTGCCGTCGGGAAGCTTCAAGAGCTGAAGCACGCTGGCAAGCGTACCGGTCTCGTAAATGGAATCGGGTGCCGGATCATCGTCGGACGCGTTCTTCTGGGTCGCGAGCATGATCAGCGCGTCGTTCTTCATCACCTCTTCGAGCGCGCGGATCGACTTCTCGCGGCCGACGAAGAGCGGAACGATCATGTGCGGGAAGACGACGATGTCGCGCAGCGGCAGCACGGGATAGGCGTGCGTTTCGCCATGAACGATGGTTGGCCTGGGTTTTGGATTGGTCATGGCCTTTTCCTTTTGCTTTGCCCCCTTGCACGCAGCCCGCCATGCTCATGCGCAACCGCCACAAGGTGCCGAGGTGATCCGCAAAACCGGTCGGTCCTTCTGAGGTTGGACCGGCCTGCCGGATCGGAACTGAGGCGAATCTTGAAGAGAATTTTTGCTCGCCGCCGACATTAGGTGGCTATCGACCCGGGGGGTGTCAAGTCATTGAAAGACGCGCGCCATCAGGCGCTTACGCACGCGAACAAGCGACACAACACCGGCTGCGGAGATATTTTCCGCAGCCCCTTGCTTGATGAGACGATTGGAGCGTTCCAGCGCCGAAATCAGGCGCTGGCGTTCTCGACGGCGCGATCGGACCGATCGGCGTAGATGTAGAGCGGGCGCGCCGTTCCTTCCACGACTTCGCGGGAAATCACGACTTCTTCCACACCTTCGAGGCCCGGCAGGTCGAACATGGTCTCGAGCAGGATCGCCTCGAGGATCGAACGCAGCCCGCGCGCACCGGTCTTGCGCTCGATCGCCCTGCGGGCCACCGCGCCAAGCGCCTCGTCGGCGAAGGTCAGCTCGATGTTCTCCATCTCGAACAGCCGCTGGTACTGCTTCACCAGCGCGTTCTTCGGCTCGACCAGGATCTTCTTGAGCGAAGCCTCGTCCAGATCCTCCAGCGTCGCCACGACGGGCAGACGGCCGACGAATTCCGGGATCAGGCCATACTTCAGGAGATCCTCCGGCTCGACGTGACGGAAGATTTCGCCGGTGCGGCGGTCTTCCGGCGCGAGCACCTGGGCGGCGAAACCGATCGAGGTCGACCGTCCGCGTGCCGAGATGATCTTTTCGAGGCCCGAGAACGCACCACCGCAGATGAACAGGATATTGGTGGTGTCCACCTGCAGGAACTCCTGCTGCGGATGCTTGCGGCCGCCCTGCGGCGGGACCGAAGCCACCGTGCCTTCCATGATCTTGAGCAGTGCCTGCTGCACGCCCTCACCCGACACGTCCCGCGTGATCGAGGGATTGTCGGACTTGCGGCTGATCTTGTCGATTTCGTCGATATAGACGATGCCGCGCTGGGCACGCTCGACATTGTAGTCGGCGGCCTGGAGCAGCTTCAGGATGATGTTCTCGACGTCCTCGCCGACATAGCCGGCTTCGGTCAGCGTCGTCGCATCCGCCATCGTGAACGGCACGTCCAGGATGCGGGCGAGCGTCTGCGCGAGCAGCGTCTTGCCCGAACCGGTCGGACCGATCAGCAGGATGTTCGACTTCGCAAGCTCGACGTCGTTGTGCTTGGTCTGGTGGTTGAGGCGCTTGTAGTGATTGTGCACCGCGACCGAGAGGACCTTCTTCGCATGGTTCTGTCCGATTACGTAATCGTCCAGCACCTTGCAGATTTCCTTCGGCGTCGGAATCCCGTCGCGCGACTTCACCAGCGAGGATTTGTTCTCCTCGCGAATGATGTCCATGCAGAGCTCGACGCACTCGTCGCAAATGAAGACCGTGGGACCCGCGATCAGTTTGCGAACTTCGTGCTGGCTCTTGCCGCAGAACGAGCAATACAGCGTGTTCTTGGAGTCGCTCGTGCCGACCTTACTCATTCATGTCTCCGTCCGCGGTTCGATCCCGTCCGCTCGATCGCCCTATTCCGGCACGACAGCCGGTACAGTCCTTCAAATAGAGCAAATTCCGTACCAAAAAAGACCCTACGCGTTGCATGCCGTGCGAATCACGGTCACTCGATTCTCCGCGATCATAGCCGATCAGTCGTAGCGAACCATGCTGTCACCCGACTATCAAGAATTCGCTAATCGGGGAGCGCCGGCTACCCGTGACAATACCGTGATTTCCGGTCTTGGCACGGGCGAAGTGATCGAAATCACCCCGGCGTTGCTGGATTGCCACGAAAAACAAGCACGAAAGCGGAACTTTCTGCCTGTCGCAGGGCGCAAAACTGCGTTTTGCGACGCGCGCACGTGTCCTTAACGTGAACGCTCCCTGACGGTGCCGGCGATCCCAGAGGGATTGCCGGCACCGTAGTGCTACGGAGTCTTCGGCGCCGCGGTTTCCTCGGCGCGCTTGTCGATGACCCTGTCGACCAAACCGAACTCCTTGGCGTCGCTCGCAGTAAGGAACTTGTCGCGTTCCAGCGCGTCCTCGATCGCCTTGTAGGTCTGGCCGGTGTGCTTCACGTAGATCTCGTTGAGCCGCTTCTTCAGGTTCAGGATTTCCTGTGCGTGCAGCATGATGTCGGTGGCCTGGCCCTGGAAGCCGCCGGAAGGTTGATGCACCATGATGCGCGCGTTCGGCAGCGAGAAGCGCATGTCCTTCTCGCCGGCGCAGAGCAGCAGCGAGCCCATCGAGGCGGCCTGGCCCGTGCACAGCGTCGAGACCGGCGGACGAATGAACTGCATGGTGTCGTAGATCGCGAGGCCCGACGTCACCACGCCGCCCGGCGAGTTGATGTACATCGAGATTTCCTTCTTCGGATTTTCCGCCTCAAGGAACAACAGCTGCGCGACGATCAGCGTCGACATGCCGTCCTCGACCGGCCCGGTCAGGAAGATGATGCGCTCTTTCAGAAGGCGCGAGAAAATGTCGTAGGCGCGCTCGCCACGGTTGGTCTGCTCGACCACCATGGGCACGAGGTTCATGTAGGTTTCAACCGGATCGCGCATGAGTCACCTAGGGTTTTGAAGAGGCGGACATCGCCAGGCCCGGCTGCCAGTCGGGGCTGGATCTGCCGGAAGGCCGATGGACGTCCCGTGATGCAGGAACTTGGTAGAAGAACTTGGTAGAAGCAGAAGGCGTAGCGACAGATATAGCCCAATTCGCGCCTGACAAGTGCGGAGCGAATTAAGGCTTAATCCGTGAGGCAGTTGAAGCTGATTCGTACAAAGAGGCCCAGCCGGCCACCTGGCTAGCTCGACCTCTTCGCTGATCATCCTTAATGCAAGGCTATCCCAAAGGCTCTCCTAAAGGCTCTTCTGGAGCCCTCAGGCGGCGGTCTTTTCCGCCTCGTCGTCCTTGTAGAGATCGTCGCGCGAGACCTTCTTCTCAGTCACCTTGGCAAGCTCGAGGATGAAGTCGACGACCTTGTCCTCATAGATCGGTGCACGAAGCTGGGCCAACGCTTGGGCGTTGCTGCGGTAATAGTCCCAGACCTCCTTCTCGCGGCCCGGCATCGAGCGCGCCCGCTCGATCACGGCGCGGCCGACCTCGTCGTCGGTCACGGAGATCTTGTTCTTCTCGCCGATCTCGGAGAGCACGAGCCCCAGCCGCACGCGGCGGTCGGCGATCTTACGGTACTCTTCCTTGGCGGCGTCTTCAGTGGTGTCCTCGTCGGCGAAGGTTTTGCCGGCGGAGTCCATCTCGGCCTTCACCGAGTTCCACATCAGATTGAACTCTTCGTCGACCAGCGAGGGCGGAGCCTCGAAGCGATGGGCCTCGTCGAGGCGGTCGAGCAGCGCGCGCTTGACGCGCTGGCGCGTCGCGGTCGCGAACTCGGCGACCAGCCGCTCGCGCGCCGCTTCCTTCAGCTTGTCCAGCGATTCGAGGCCGAGCGTCTTGGCGAACTCGTCGTCGATCGCGAGATCCTGCGGCGCCTCGATCAGCGTCGCGGTGGTCTCGAACTCGGCCGGCTGGCCGGCGAGCTTATCGTTCATGTAGTTCTTGGGGAACGCCACCTTCAGCGTGCGGGTCTCGCCCGCGCCGATCCCGATGAGCTGCTCTTCGAAGCCGGGGATGAAGGTGTTGGATCCGATCACCACCTGGATGCCCTCGCCGGCGCCGCCCTCGAAGGGCTCGCCGTTGATGGTGCCCTTGAAGGCGACGGTGACGCGATCGCCCGACTCGGCCTTGGCGCCCTCGCCCTTCGCGGCATAGCCGCGGTTCGAATCGGCGATGCGCTTGATCGCCTCGTCGACGTCGGCGTCGGTGACTTCGGCGACGGGCTTCTCGACCTCGAAGGTCTTGAAGTCGGCGAGCGCGATCGACGGCACCACCTCGATCGCAACCGTATAGGTCAGGTCGGTTTTGCCGTTGAGCAGCTCCTCGACCTCGGCCTGCTCGGTCGGCATGGTGATCTTGGGTTCGGTCGCAAGGCGGAAGCCGCGCTCGGAGAACAGCTGCGTGTTGGTGTCACGAATGGTCTGGTCGATGGTCTCGGCCATCACCGAGCGGCCATAGACCTTCTTGAGGTGCGTGACCGGCACCTTGCCGGGACGGAAGCCGTTGATGCGAACCTTGTCCTTGAGGTCGACGAGCTTGGCACCGGCCTTGGCGTCGAGATCAGACGCGGGAACGCTGATCTTGAACTCGCGCTTCAAACCTTCCGAGAGGGTTTCTGTGACCTGCATGGTGTCCAATCTTCTTCTCGTTCGGTCCCGGCGCGCATGCGTCGGGACGCTGTCATTAATCGATCCGGCGCGAGGCGAACGCCTCAACGCCGGTGGTTCATCGGACCGGCTTCCGGCGGACAAACATCCGCGCGGGAGCAGATCGCGTAATCCGTGCAAACGCTGAAAGCGCTTGGTGCGGGCGGAGGGACTCGAACCCCCACAACTTTCGTCACTGGAACCTAAATCCAGCGCGTCTACCAGTTCCGCCACGCCCGCGTAAATTTGCATCAAGACCGGCCGCGATGCCGCGGGCGGCGGGCTTATAGCATGTGCCCGCCTGTTCGCAGCAAAAAAATGGCCCGATAGAGGCAGCCTTCAACTAGGCACGACGGCTGGACTTATCCAGCACGGCGTGGTCGGGATCGGCCATGAGAACGCGGATTTTCGACCCGACGAGGCGCGAGGTTTTGGCCGGGCTTGGAGCGGGACTGGGCGCCTCTGCGGCCGGTCTGATGGCGGGCGGCGCAGTCCCGGCCATGACCGCCCAACTCGCCCTTCAGGCAAGGCCGGCGACGTTGGCTCTGAGGCCGGGTCAGCCGGCTACACCGATCTGGGAGCTGGCCGCCGTAAGCCACCTCGGGGATGTCCGTCTCAAACGTGGCGACCGCTGCGAGGTGGTCTTTCGCAACGGCCTGCCCGTCCCGCTTGCACCAGTCTGGTACGGCCTCAATGGCCCGGACGCGGCCGACCCGCTTCGAGGACGCGCCCCGACGGCCCCGGACGCGACGGAAACATCAATTATTTCAGTGCCAAACGCAGGAACCCTGCTGGCCGACTTTCGCCTGTTCGAGGACAGCCTGAAGCAGCCCGCGCGCCCGCTTCCGATCATCGCCACCGAGACCAACGCGGTCGCCGCCGATCGCGACGTGGTCCTCTTGATCGAGGAATGGCGGCTGCGGCCGGATGGGACCGCGCTTCTCCCGGGCCGGGACCCGAAGGACACGTCCCCGCTCTATACAATCAACGGAACGACTTCATTCGAACTCTCAGCTTCGGCGAATGAGCGGCTGCGGCTGCGCTTTATCAACGGCTCGCAACGTTCTGTTCTGGCGATCAAATTGGAAAGTCACGAGGTCCAGGTGCTGGCCCTGGACGGACAGCCGGCTGAGCCGTTCCCGGCTCGCAACGGCGCCCTGGTGCTGGCTCCCGGCGCACGCGCCGACGCCTTCGTGGATGCGGCCACATCGGCCCCATTCCTGCTGCATGACGGCAATGAGGCGCGCCAGGTCGGCCGCCTGACGGTCTCCGGCAAGCTTGAGCGGCGCGCGCCGCTGTTGCCGCCGCAGCCGCTCCCTCCGAATGACCTGCCCGAGCGACTCGATCTGAAAGGCGCCCTGCGGTTCGATGTCGCGCTCGGGGCAGCCGACGCCGGGTGGGTACGGCCCGCAAATTTCTCGACGTCCTCCGCCCCCGCTTTTCGCACCAAGGCCGGCCGCACCGTCGTGCTGGCGCTCAAGAACCCCGCACCCGTCGCCATCGTCGTCCATCTGCACGGCCACCATTTCCGCCTGCTCGACAAGCTCGACGACGGCTGGAAGCCCTATTGGCTCGACACGCTCGCGATCGAACCCGGCCAGACTCAGCGCATCGCGTTCGCTGCGGCCTCCCCCGGGCGATGGCTGATCGAAACCGTCGTAACCGAATGGGCCGCCCCGCGGCTGGTGCGCTGGTACGGGGTGGAGTGAGGGGCTCCGACTAGGCGTGCGGCTTGGCTGTGAGTTCGATCCCGAGCGCCTTCATCACCGCAATAGTCGTTTTCAGCGTCGGATTGCCGTTGGTGCTGAACGAGCGATAGAGCTGCTCGCGAGAAAGACCAGTCTCTTTGGCGATCTGCGTCATCCCCTTGGCGCGGGCGACGACCCCAAGTGCATGGGCGATATAGGCCGCATCCTCGGTCTTGAACGCCTCTTCCATGAACACGGCAATGGCCTCGTCGGACTGCAGGTCTTCGGCCGGGTCATAGGTCGTCAGCTTCTCGCCCATCTCATTCGCTCCACATCTCGGCAAGGCGCTTCGCCGCCTTGATGTCTTTCACCTGCGTGCTCTTGTCGCCCCCGCACAGCAAAACGATGATCGCGTTGCCCCGCTTCCGAAAATAGATGCGATATCCGGGCCCGTGATGAATACGCAGCTCGCTCACACCGTCGCCCACCGGTTCGACGTCGCCTGCGTGTCCATGAGCCAACCGATCCAATCGCGAAGCAATCAGCGCTCTGGCACGCTCATCCTTGAGACGTGATCGCCACTTCCGAAACGTCTCAGTCTGCTTTCAATCACATGTAGTTTTTAGACTACAATTGTTCACAAATGAAGTGGCCTACGCATCCAGAGGTACCGAGCGTCGGGTTCTTTCTCCTCGTTTCGGGTCCCGTTGGTCTGCTCGATCAACGTAAACTGGCGCGCTTCATAGAAGCGCCTTGCGCGCGCATTGCACTGGAAGGTCCAGAGCTCCAGCCGTTCGTTGGCATGCTTGGCGACGTCGAGAAGTTCGGCGCCAGTCCCCCGCCCTTGAACAGCAGGAAGCACGTAAAGCTGCTCGATCCAGCCGTCACGGAAAGCGATGATCCCGCTCAGTACATCGCCGTTGAAGCGTCCCCACACGCGGCACGTCGCGAACACATGCTCGCGGTAGAACCAGCGGTCCTCGTCCGGCGTATGCAGCCCAGCGAGCCAGGGCATCGCATGGTCGAATGCAGCCCGGTGAACCTGCGCCGCCGCGCCCATATCAGTGAGCGCGAGCTGCCTGAGCATCAATATTCAATCCCCAGCGCATTATAGATCCGCCGGTGCACGGCCGGCAGCGTCTCGGTGAGATCCTCTGCTATCAGGCCCGGTCCCGCCTCGCTCGCCGCTTCGCCATGCATCCACACAGCGATGCTGGCGGCTTCGAATGCCGGCACGCCTTGCGCCAGCAGCCCTGCGATGATGCCGGCGAGCACGTCTCCGGCGCCCGCGGTGGCGAGCCAGGGCGGCGCGTTGGCGGCGATGGTGGCGCGGCCGTCGGGCGCGGCAATCGTGGTGTCCGCGCCCTTCAGCAGCACGACCGCGCCGGAGCGCTCGGCGGCGGCGCGCACGCGCTCGATCTTCGAGCGCCCCGGATGTTTATTGCTGAGGTCGGAGAACAGCCGCGGGAACTCGCCCTCGTGCGGCGTCAGCACTACCGCCTTGTCCTGCGACGTCTTGATCGATTCGAACAGGCGCTCGGGATTGGCGGCAAAGCTCGTCAGCGCATCCGCGTCGAGCACCAGGCGCCGCTGCGCGTTAAGCGCCGTGTGGACGAGATCGCAGGTGCGCTCGCCGACCCCCGCGCCGGGGCCGATCATGCAGGTGTTGTAGCGCTTGTCACCGAGCAGCTCGCCGAACTCGATGGCGGTATCGACGGGGCGAACCATCACCGCGGTGAGCGCAGCTGCATTGATCGCCAGCGCATCACGCGGCGTAGCCAGAGTCACCAGGCCCGCGCCGGCGCGGAGCGCCCCGCGCGCGGCGAGACGCGCCGCACCGGTCGCGGCCGCATCGCCCGAGACCGCCAGCACATGGCCTCGCGCGTATTTGTGGCCGTCGATGCGCGGCACCGGAAAGGCGGTGCCCCAGAAGTCCGGATCGTTCTCGAAAATCTGCGGCGCGATCTCGTCCAGCACCTGCGCCTCGATGCCGATGTCGGCGACGCGGACGTGGCCGCAATGCATGCGCCCCGGCAGCAGCAGATGCGCCGGCTTCTTGCGGAAGAAGGTGACGGTCTCGGTGGCGTTCACCGCCACGCCCAGCACGGCCGCGCTGGTGCCGTTGATGCCGCTTGGCAGATCGACCGCGAGCACCGGCGCACCGTTGGCGTTGATCGCCTCGATCATCTCACGTGCCTCGCCGTCGACCGGACGGCTGAGGCCCGCGCCGAACAGCGCATCGATGATCAGCGCCGGTCGCCCGATCGCCTGCGGGTTGAACGGGAGCACCGGGTGTTTCCAGCCCCGTGCCGCCGAGGCCGCATCGCCCTGGAGCTGGTCGCGCTCGCACATCAGGATGACCGAGACCTCGCGGCCTTGCGCGGCGAGCTCGGCGGCTGCGACAAAACCGTCCCCACCGTTGTTGCCGGGGCCGGCCACGATCAGGATCGGCCCCTCCTCCACCAGCGCGTTGGCGGCCTCGGCGACCGCCTGGCCAGCACTGAGCATCAGCTTGAAGCCGGGGGTGCCTGCCGCAATGCTGAGCTGGTCGGCACGCTGCATTTCGGCGTTGGTCAGAACTTCCATGCCACTTCCCTGTCCAAAAGCCTTTTCAAGAGGCACGTTCTGCGTCGGGCGATCCGACGGAACAACGATCTGCACAAATATTGGACCGCTTGCCTATTCCGTAGTCTGCGGTATTTTGTGCGGGTCGGCGCCACCTATCGGAGCTGCACGTTAAAAGGCTGATAACGCTCCAATAATCAGGGCATTTGCAACTTGGCATAGACCCTGCTTTCGCGGAAGTCGCTTCGGTTCGTCGTGCTCACTGGCATTTATCAGGGTGTGGCCGGCCGTTGTTGCCGGACTGGTCAGGGATCCCGGCATAGCGAAGACAAGATCGTGCGTTAAGAAAAGCGCATCCTGACGAAGACGTTGCTATTTGTTCGAAAGGCCGGGAGGCGCGCAGTGAAGAAGATCGAAGCCATCATCAAGCCATTCAAGCTCGACGAGGTGAAGGAAGCGCTTCAGGAAGTCGGCCTTCAGGGCATCACCGTCACCGAAGCCAAGGGCTTCGGCCGGCAGAAGGGTCACGCCGAGCTGTACCGCGGCGCAGAATACATCGTCGACTTCCTGCCCAAGGTGAAGATCGAGATCGTGATCGGCGACGATCTGGTCGAGCGCGCCATCGACGCAATCCGCCGCGCAGCGCAAACCGGGCGCATCGGCGATGGCAAGATTTTCGTCTCCAACATCGAAGAGGCGATCCGCATCCGAACCGGCGAATCCGGGCTGGACGCTATCTGAGCCGGGTGCTATCCCGCATTTTGCGACATTCTGACAAGAAATAGGCTGCTTCGGCGGCCTCATTTTGTTTGTGCCTCGCGCGCCTCAAGAAGCGTGAACACGGTCGCTTGAAGCTTGGAAACCGACCCGCAGAGCCAAAAGGGGTATGCATGAAGACCGCCAAAGACGTCCTGAAATCGATCAAGGACAACGACGTCAAATACGTCGACCTGCGCTTCACCGATCCGCGCGGCAAGTGGCAGCACGTCACCTTCGACATCAGCATGATCGATGAAGACATTTTCGCCGAAGGAACGATGTTCGACGGCTCCTCGATCGCCGGCTGGAAGGCGATCAACGAGTCCGACATGTGCCTGATGCCCGATCCGGTGACCGCGACGATCGATCCGTTCTTCGCCGAGACCACCATGGTCATCACCTGCGACGTGCTTGAGCCGACCACCGGCGAGCCCTACAACCGCGACCCCCGCGGCATCGCCAAGAAGGCCGAGGCGATGGTGAAGTCGATGGGCGTCGGCGACACCGTGTTCGTCGGCCCCGAAGCCGAGTTCTTCGTGTTCGACGACGTGCGCTTCTCCGCCAACCCCTACAGCACCGGCTTCCGTCTCGACTCCTCGGAGCTGCCGACCAACTCCGACACCGAATATGAAGGCGGCAACCTCGGCCACCGCGTCCGTACCAAGGGCGGCTACTTCCCGGTGCCTCCGCAGGATTCCGTGCAGGACATGCGCTCGGAGATGCTCGGCGCCATGGCCAAGATGGGCGTCAAGGTCGAGAAGCACCATCACGAAGTCGCCTCCGCCCAGCACGAGCTCGGCATGAAGTTCGACACGCTGACCTTGATGGCCGACCACATGCAGATCTACAAATACTGCATCCACCAGGTCGCGCACATCTACGGCAAGACCGCCACCTTCATGCCGAAGCCGGTCTTCGGCGACAACGGCTCGGGCATGCACGTGCACCAGTCGATCTGGAAGGACGGCAAGCCGGTGTTCGCCGGCAACAAATACGCCGACCTGTCGGAGACCTGCCTCCATTACATCGGCGGCATCATCAAGCACGCCAAGGCGATCAACGCCTTCACCAACCCGTCGACCAACTCCTACAAGCGTCTGGTCCCGGGCTACGAGGCTCCCGTGCTGCTCGCCTATTCCGCGCGCAACCGCTCGGCCTCCTGCCGCATCCCCTACACCGCTTCGCCGAAGGCCAAGCGCGTCGAGGTGCGTTTCCCAGATCCGCTCGCCAATCCCTATCTCGGCTTCGCCGCGATGCTGATGGCCGGCCTCGACGGTATCAAGAACAAGATCGATCCGGGTCCGGCAATGGACAAGGACCTCTACGATCTGCCGAAGGAAGAGCTGAAGCAGATCCCGACCGTGTGCGGCAGCTTGCGCGAGGCGCTGGAAAACCTCGACAAGGACCGCGGCTTCCTCAAGAACGGCGGCGTGTTCGACGACGACTTCATCGACGCTTACATCGAGCTGAAGATGACCGAAGTCGCCCGCTTCGAAATGACCCCGCATCCGGTCGAGTTCGAAATGTACTATTCGGGCTAAACGGCCCGAACGACCGCGACACACGAAAGGCGCCCCTCGGGGCGCCTTTTTTGTTTGTGGTCCTCGACTTTCGTTCTGTGTCTGACTCCACTTCGTTCTCAAAGAACGAATCGGAATCGAGAAAACCGGCGCGCACCATTTCTTGATAACTGGTTTATTACGCCCGAGAGATCGAGGCCGCCTTCACGCCGTCACCCGACAGCGACTGGATTTGCTTCGCTGCGCTCACGATGACGATGGTTATGGGCCTCGGCGCGCTCGCAGCTACGCCGCCGCGCGCTGCTTCGCCACCATGGCTTCGCCAAAAGCCTCGAACAGTTTTCGATTGATCGGATTGTGCTGCGGGTCGTATTCGGCGTGCCATTGCACCCCGAGCGCAAAGGCCTTGGCTTCCGCGATGCGGATTGCCTCGATGGTGCCGTCCTCGGCGATGCCCTCGATCAGCACGCGCTTGCCGGGATCGAGGATGCCCTGGCCGTGCAGCGAATTGACCCTGATCTTGTTACAGCCGAGCAATTCTGCGAACGCGCCGCCCGGCGTCAGATCGACGTCGTGACGATCGGCGAACACCACGGTCGGATCGGGATGGATCTCGCCGTTCTCGAGCCTCGGCATGCGGTGGTTCATGCGGCCCGGGATTTCGCGGATCTCGGGATGCAGCGAGCCGCCGAAGGCGACGTTCATCTCCTGGAGGCCCCGGCAGATGCCGAACAGCGGGATGCCGCGGGCAACGCAGGCGACCGAGAGCGCCAGCGCCACCTCGTCGCGGTGGATGTCGTAGGGCTCGTGCGCCTCACACGGATCGACGTTGAAACGGGTTGGGTGGACATTGGCGCGAGCACCGGTGAGCACGATGCCGTCGACAGTGTCGAGCAGCGCGCCGATATCGGTGATATCGGGCGAGCCCGCGAACATCACCGGCAGGCCGCCGGACACCTCGGCCACGGCGCGCAGATTACGCTCGCCGACCATCTGGACCTGAAATCGATTTTCAACGCGATGGGCGTTCCCGATCACGCCGACGACCGGCTTTCTCATCTCCCGTTCAGACCTTTCGCCGAAGACGATTCTCCAAACATGCCCCTGGGATGGAACAAATTCAACAGAAGGGTACGCGGGACGGCAATGCTATTTTCGCGCAAATGGCCGGGCGGAGGATGGGCATGGCCCCCTCTCTCGCCGGCGTCCGTGGCCCGCAGGGCCAAGGACGCGTCAATCGCGCCAGAGCCTGGCTTGATCCGAGGCGGGATTTCGCGAAAGAGTGCCCGCCTGCCGCCTTCGCATAGGAGCCGATGTGACCATTCCCGCAGATGAACGGCCCCGGACCCGCACCGATCTGGCCTGGGCGATCTCGGTCGGGGGCATCGGAATCGTGCTGTTCGCGGCAATGCTGGTCTTCACCTGGTATTTTGCAGCTACCCTGCTCCTGATCTTCACCGGAATGCTGCTCGGCGTCGGCCTCAACGCGCTGACCAACGCGCTTGGCCGCCGCGTGCACCTGCCCCACGCGGTCCGGCTCGCGATCGTCTGTGCCGCGCTGGCGGTAATGCTCGCAGGCGTTGCTTATCTCGGCGGCGCCACCATTGCCGAGCAGGCCTCGCTGCTGAGCAAGACAATCAAGTCGCAGATCACCAACGTCCGGTCCTTCCTCGAAAACCATGGGATCGACACCAGCTTCTTCGATATCGGCAACGCCGCACCCGCTGCCTCCACCGATGCGACGCCGACGCCCGCCCCGACCCCGGGCTCGCACGGCGGATTGCCGGGCGCAGGCGCGCTGGCCTCGAGCGGCGGGGCGATCGTGAGCCAGACTTTCAAGCTGCTGCTCGGCACCATCAGCGCGGTCGGCAACATCTTCATCGTGCTGTTCCTGGGGCTCGCCTTCGCCGCCCAGCCCGCGGTCTATCATGACGGCCTGTTGTTTCTCGCGCCGGCCAGGCATCGCGCCCGCATCACCCTGATCATCGACGGTATCGGCGAGACGCTGGAGCGCTGGCTGATCGCGCAGATCATCGTGATGCTTGCGGTCGGCGTGGTGACCTGGATCGGGCTCGTCCTCATCGGCATTCCCGGCTCGTTCATCCTGGGGATTCAGGCAGGCCTGCTCGCCTTCATTCCGACGGTGGGCGCCATCATAGCCGGCGTCGTGGTCGTGCTGGCGAGCCTCGCCTCAGGATGGATTCCGGCGCTGTCGGCCTTTCTCCTCTTCATGGGCGTGCACGCCATGGAGAGCTATGTGCTGACGCCGATCCTTCAGCGGCAGGCACTGGACATTCCGCCGGCCACGCTGTTCGCGTTCCAGATCCTGCTCGGCGTCGTGTTCGGAATCTGGGGCCTGGCGCTGGCGCTGCCGCTGGTCGCCATCGCCAAGGTGATGATCGACCATTTCAAGACGTATGAAGCGCCGCCTCTGGCGGAGGCGGCCTGAGCCGCCTCAGGTGGTGAGCACGGTTTCGGTGTGCTCGACCTCGGGGGGTGCCGCAAAATACTGGCCGACGAGGCCGCGCCATTCGGTGAAATTCTCGGAGCCGCGGAAATCGACGGTATGGCTCTCGAGCGTCTCCCACTTCACCATCAGACGATAGCGCTGCGGCTTCTCGATCGACTTGTGCAGCTCGAAACCGTGAAAACCCTTGGAGCGGCCGAAAGCGGCCTTGGCCTTGGCGACGGCGGCCTCAAAGTCCTTCTCGCTGCCCGGCTTGACGTCGATTTGCGCGATCTCGGTGATCATCTGTTTCCACCCATTTTGTTTGATGGGCGTGTCTACCGCAGCCCGCGACAAAGAAAAAGGCGCCGAAACGGCGCCCCGCCCGGTCCAGAAATGCAGATCACTCAGGCAAGCAGCAAAACGGTGCCCGCCACTGTCAGCGCACAACCGGCGAACAGCGCGAGCGGCCAGTAATTGCGGCCTTGCGTGTAACGCCCCTGGGCGCGGCGCTCGGTGATCAGCGCGCTCTCGTATTCGTCCGCGGTCGAAAACAGGCAGGCGAAGCCGCCGCGTGCCGAAGTCGCCGCGGCTTCGAGCGACATCAGGGCGGTCTGCGGATTCTGTCGACGGATCGATTCCATGACCGCAATGGTAGGGATCGAATGGTAAACAGGGGATTACCGCGAGGCCTCCTTTGCCTAGGCCGTCGCCGGTTGTGTCTTGGATTGCGTGTTGGGCACGCCGATCCGAGCGGCGCTCTGGCGGCGCCAGTTCTCCAGCGACAGGGGCAGCTCCTCCGCCGATTCGACGCGGTTTCGGCCGCCGCGCTTGGCCTGGTAGAGCGCGGTGTCGGCCGAGGCCAGCAGCACTTCGAGCTCGGTGCCGGCCGGACCGCCGGCGACGCCGATGCTGACGGTGGTGTCGACCGGGCCCTCGTCGACGACGACGCCGGAGGTCTCGAAGGCCTCACGCACGCGCTCGGCGACCAGCACGCCCTCCTCCAGCGAGCAGGGCAGCAGAGCGGCGAACTCCTCGCCGCCGATGCGACCCGACATGTCGCTGATGCGCAGATTGCTGACGACGACGGTCGAGAACAGTTTCAGCATCTCGTCGCCGGCGGGATGGCCGAAGCGGTCGTTGATCGACTTGAAATGATCGATGTCGAAGATCATCACGGTCACGGGACGGCCGGCCTTGGCCTCGCGCTCGATCACGCGTCCGCAGGCTTCCGAGAAGCCGCGGCGGTTGAGCATGCCGGTCAGGGGATCGGTGGAGGCGGCGGTCCGGTGCGCGGTGACGGTGCGCTCGGACACCAGCATGAAGATCACGAACACGGTGCCGACGGCATAGAGCACGAGCTCGACCGCGAACACAGTGACCCAGATGCTGGTGGAGAAGCCGGCATCGTTCGGGCGCAGGAAACTGCCGAGCAGGATCGGCAGCATCAAGACACAGCCGTGCATTACCGGAACCACGAAGGCCGGCCAGCGCCGTTGCAGGCTCTTGCGCCGCTCGACCCAGAGCTCGCTCGCGGTCAGCGCCGCATAGACCGAGACGATGCCGGCGCCGACGATCATGCGCAGCATGGACGCGGTGGGATCGAGCAGTGTGGCGGCAGCGGCCCAGGCGAGCGCGCCGACCAGGAGTCCCGGCCAGTTCGGCTTGCGGCCGTGGAAGACGCGCGCCGCATTCCACACCATGCCGCAGGCGACGAAGCCGACCGCGTTCAGCGCAAGGTAAAGATGCGGCCCCAGTCTGTCGCCGGCCGCCGTCCAGAGCGCGACCGATGCGGCGCCGAGCAGATACGCGGTGCCCCACCATTTCAGCGCAGGGCTGTTCTCCTGCCTTCCGAAAAATACCATCATGGCGCCGAGCAGTGCGGCGACCATGGTCGCGACCAAATAGAGCGTGATGCTATCGAGCGACATCATGTCGGCCCCCTCTTAGACATAGCAGTTACGCGATCGGCTCAGCCGATTTGCGCGCCCTTCCAAATGCGACGCTATGTCTCGCGGGTTCCATTCAGGTTTTCATGCGGGCCCAAGTTTTCAGGAAACACGCCATCAATTTGCATACAAACGAACAGCAAAAAGGGCGCTGAAATCAGCGCCCTTTTGCATCTCATTGAAGCCGCTTTCGCGGCGAATGCGACCGAAGCGATTAACGCTTCGAGAACTGGAAGGACCGGCGGGCCTTGGCCTTGCCGTACTTCTTGCGCTCGACCACGCGGGAGTCGCGGGTGAGGAAGCCGCCCTTCTTGAGCACGGTGCGCAGCTCCGGCTCGAAATAGGTCAGCGCCTTCGAGATGCCGTGACGGACGGCACCGGCCTGGCCGGACAGACCGCCGCCGGCGACGGTGCAGATCACGTCATACTGGCCGGACCGCGCGGCCACGGAGAACGGCTGCTCGATCATCATGCGCAGCACGGGACGGGCGAAATAGACCTCGACCTCGCGCGCGTTGACCGTGACCTTGCCGGCGCCCGGCTTGATCCAGACGCGGGCGACCGCGTCCTTGCGCTTGCCGGTGGCGTAGGCGCGGTTGAACTTGTCGACCTTCTTCTCGTGCTTGGGCGCGTCGGGCGCGGCCGCCGTCTTGAGCTGCGAGAGCTGGTCGAGCGACTGAATGGATTCGGCCATGTTATGCGGCCCTCGTGTTCTTGCGGTTCAACTTGGCGATGTCGATCTTCTCGGGCGTCTGGGCCTCGTGCGGATGATCGGCGCCGCCATAGACGCGGAGGTTGCCCATCTGGACCCGACCGAGCGGACCACGCGGGATCATGCGCTCGACGGCCTTCTCGAGCACGCGCTCGGGATGCTTGCCCTCGAGGATCTGGCGCGCGGTGCGCTCCTTGATGTGGCCGACGTAACCGGTGTGCTTGTAATAGGTCTTCTGCTCGCGCTTGCGGCCGGTGAGAACCGCATACTGCGCGTTGATGATGATGATGTTGTCGCCGCAATCAACGTGCGGGGTGTAGGTCGGGAGGTGCTTGCCGCGCAGGCGCATGGCGACGATGGTGGCGAGACGGCCGACGACCAGACCCTTGGCGTCGATCAATACCCACTTCTTCGTCACCTCAGCCGGCTTTGCCGAAAAGGTTTTCATGTCAGAGTTTCCGTGGACGGGAGCATCGGCGCGAACACCGCACCGGACTGGCGGTTTTCTAGAGAACAGGGGCGCTGCGGTCAATGCCCAAAGGCGTAATTTACGTGTTTAATATCAGTGACTTAGAATTAAGGTATTAAGGTACCCGCAAAAAGCTCAAACGTTTGGAATGGAATAAGTCGAGGTGACATGCGCAATCGGATCGGGCGAGGTACCGGACAACAGCTTCACCTCGCCGACCGCGAGGCGCTTGCCGAGCTTGAGCAGCCGCGCCTCCGCCAGCACGTCCTGCCCGGGCTGCCCCTTGCGCAGGAAGTTGATGTTGAGATTGGTGGTCACGGCGAGCCCGATCGGCCCGATCGCGGACAACAGCACCACGTACATCGCGAAGTCGGCGAGCGCCATCAATGTCGGGCCGGACACGGTTCCGCCTGGCCGCAGCATCTTTTCGCTGTAGCGCTGACGCAAAAGGCAGGCCTGACCGTCCGCGCTCTCGATCGTGATGTCGTCGCCGCTGAAGGCCTGGGGAAACTCGTTGCGGAGGAACTGCTCGAGCTCCGCCACGCTCATTTTCGCTAACGCCATGCTACCCCTCACCCTCGCTTCACGTCCCCTGTTACATTAAGTTATCTGCGTCATCCAACCGGAAACGCTTTGATGTCCGTCCAGGCCGCCCGCGCCCCTTCCCCGCAACCACCTATCCTGCTGCGCGAGACCGTGGGCCCCATCGCGGTCCTGACCCTCAACCGCCCGGCCGCCCGCAACAGCCTGTCGGCGACGATGATCGCAAGCCTGCACGCCGCGCTCAACGAGATCCGCGACGACAAGGCCATCCGCGGCGTCGTAATCGCGGCCAACGGTCCCGCCTTCTCCGCCGGCCACGACATGAAGGAGCTGACCGCGCGCCGCGCCGACCCGGATCGCGGCCGTGCCTTCTTCGCCGAGATGATGACCGCCTGCAGCGCGATGATGCAGGCGATCGTGCACCTGCCCAAGCCCGTGGTCGCATCCGTCCAGGGCATCGCGACCGCCGCGGGCTGTCAGCTCGTGGCAAGCTGCGATCTCGCGATCGCCTCGGAAGCAGCACACTTCGCTACCCCCGGCGTCGACATCGGCCTGTTCTGCTCGACGCCGATGGTGGCGCTGTCGCGCAACGTGCCGCGCAAGCAGGCGATGGAGATGTTGCTGACGGGCGAGCCGATCCCGGCCGTACGCGCCCGCGAGATCGGCCTCGTCAATCGTGTCGTCGCCGCCGGCACCGAGCGCGCCGCCGCCATTGCGCTCGCCGAACAGGTCGCGCTGAAATCCGCCTATACCGTCAAGCTCGGCAAGGAGGCGTTCTACCGCCAGGCCGAGATGAGTCTTGCAGACGCCTATCGCTATGCGGCAGAGGTGATGACCGAGAACATGATGGCGCGAGACGCCGAGGAAGGCATCGGCGCCTTCATCGAGAAGCGTACGCCGACATGGCGGGATGAATAGTCAACTCCTCATCCTGAGGAGCCGCGGAACGCGGCGTCTCGAAGGATAGAGGCCCGACTGCGGCTTCATGGTTCGAGACGCGCGTGCCGCGCTCCTCACCATGAGGTCAGAGAAAGAAGAAGATGAACCACGACGCCTATCCCGACAATTACATCCGGGGCATCCTCAACAACGTGAAATCGATCGCGATGGTCGGTGCCTCGCCGGCCAACGTGCGGCCGAGCTATTTCGCGTTCAAATATCTGGCCCAGCGCGGCTACGACATGATTCCGGTTAATCCCGGCCATGTCGGAAAGGAGCTGCTCGGAAAACCCTTCGTCGCCTCGCTGTCCGACATTGACCGTCCCGTCGACATGATCGACATTTTCCGCAACTCCAGTCACATCATGCCGGTGGTCGAGGAAGCCCTCACGCTTGATCCGCTGCCGATGGTGATCTGGATGCAGTTGGGGGCGCGCGACGATGCGGCGGCGCTGAAGGCGGAATCGGTTGGTATCAAGGTGGTGATGAACCGCTGCCCCAAGATCGAATATGGCCGCCTGTCCTCGGAGATCTCCTGGATGGGCGTCAATTCGCGCACGCTGAGCTCCAAGCGCGCGCCGGCGCCGACGCAGGGCATGCGGCTATCCCTCAATCGGATGAGTGTTGGCGGCGGCGAAACCGCGGCCTCGGACCGCGCCGCCAAAAACAAGACTGAGCAAAGCTGACGCAGTTGCGAAGGTTTCATTTCGCGAACGCGACAATGCGTAGCACGATCGTTCCGATGTGAAGCCCCGCCTTGACGGCAGCCGCGGCGCCAATCAGCATGCCGCGCGATTTCAGACCACGAGAACAGGACGCCCTCAATGAGCGATCGCCTTCCGGGATTTTCGACCCTCGCCGTGCATGCCGGTGCACAGCCCGATCCCACCACCGGTGCGCGCGCGACTCCGATCTATCAAACGACGTCATTCGTCTTCAACGACGCCGACCATGCCGCCTCGCTGTTCGGCCTGCAGGCGTTCGGCAACATCTATACCCGCATCGGCAATCCCACCAATGCGGTGCTGGAAGAGCGCGTCGCGGCCCTCGAAGGCGGCACTGCCGCGCTTGCGGTGGCCTCGGGCCATGCCGCGCAGGTCGTGGTGCTGCAGCAATTGCTCCAGCCCGGCGACGAGTTCATCGCCGCGCGAAAGCTCTATGGCGGCTCGATCAACCAGTTCACGCACGCGTTCAAGAGCTTCGGCTGGAACGTGGTGTGGGCCGATCCCGACGACATCGCGAGCTTCGAGCGCGCGGTCACGCCGCGCACGAAAGCAATCTTCATCGAGTCCATCGCCAATCCCGCCGGCAGCATCACCGACATCGAGGCGATCTCGACGGTGGCGCGCAAGGCAGGCGTCCCGCTGATCGTCGACAACACGCTGGCCTCGCCCTATCTGATCCGTCCCATCGATCATGGTGCCGACATCGTCGTGCACTCGCTGACGAAGTTTCTCGGCGGCCACGGCAATTCGATCGGCGGCATCATCGTCGATGCCGGCACCTTCGACTGGTCGACCGGCGGCAAATATCCGATGCTCTCCGAGCCGCGGCCCGAATATCACGGCATCCGGCTGCAGGAGACGTTTGGCAATTTCGCCTTCGCGATCGCCTGCCGCGTACTCGGCCTGCGCGACCTCGGACCCGCGCTGTCGCCGTTCAACGCCTTCATGATCCTCACCGGCATCGAGACATTGCCGCTGCGCATGCAGAAGCACTGCGACAATGCCAAAGCGGTCGCCGAATTCCTCGCCGGCCATCCGGCGGTGGCCGCGGTGAACTATGCGGGGCTTGCAAGCGACAAGTACAACCAGCTCGCGCGCAAATACGCACCGAAGGGCGCCGGCGCCGTGTTCACCTTCAGCCTGAAGGGCGGCTACGATGCCGGCGTCAGCCTGGTGTCGAAGTTGCAGCTGTTCTCGCATCTGGCCAATGTCGGTGACACCCGCTCGCTCGTCATCCATCCGGCCTCGACCACGCACAGCCAGCTCGACGACGCTGCCAAGATCAAGTCCGGCGCCGGCCCCGACGTGGTGCGGCTTTCGATCGGCATCGAGGACAAGGAAGATTTGATCGCCGATCTGGAACAGGCGCTGGGTACGTAGCATCACCGTCATTCCGGGGCGCGCGACAGCGCGAACCCGGAATCTCGACGTCGCATCATAAGCTCTAGATTCCGGGTTCGGTGCTTCGCACCGCCCCGGAATGACGATCGCCGTTAACAGTCATTAACCATATCTGCCGCATACATCGTCACTGGATCGCCCCTTTTGATTCGGAGCCGA
The DNA here is from genome assembly GCF_055811695.1 of Bradyrhizobium sp. MI1.3. NCBI lineage: Bacteria > Pseudomonadati > Pseudomonadota > Alphaproteobacteria > Hyphomicrobiales > Nitrobacteraceae > Bradyrhizobium > Bradyrhizobium sp. MI1.3. Next base: position 38,985 of record NZ_JBVVPQ010000027.1, read on the forward strand.
CGATGCTGCGCTGGATGGTGCCTGCCCTTGCGGCGATGCTGACGGTCTCAGCTGCGATTGCCGCCGATTTGCCGGCCACGCCGAGGCGGCGGGCCGCCGCTCCTCCGCAGGAGCCGCCGCAGGTCTATGTCGAGACCGATCCGGATGCGCTGATCTCGCCGGCCTACGGCATCGGCAGCTACATCCGCAATTTGCCGGGTACACCACTGCTGCCGGGCTCGCACACGCTGCCGGGCTATTACGGACGCCCCTGGGACTACGATTACCAGGGCTCGTATTACGGCGGGAAGCAGGTCGATTATTTCTGGCGCCTGCCCTACTCGTGCGGCATCTACGGCTATTGCTGAAGAGCAGATCCGATCAGCCAGCCTGACCGACGGGAACCGCGCGCGGCTGCGCTTCGGTTGAATGCCGTGGAGCGAGCCGCTCCATCTGCGTCACCGCAAGCGTCAGCACCACGATCGCGACCGCCTGATGTGCGAGCGCGAGATCAATCGGCACCTGGTTGAGCAGCGTGAGGATGCCGAGCAATGCTTGCAGGCTTATCGCGCCCAGCAGCAAGAGCGCGCCGCGCGCCGCGGATCCCGCGCGTGAACGCACCGCATCGAACGCGTGCAACGCCGCCAGCGCCAACAGCGCATAGGCCGTCATGCGGTGCTCGAACTGCACCGTCAGCACATTGTCGAACATGTTGCGCCACCACGGCGTCTCGAACCACAGCCGCTCCCCTGAGGGAATGAACGCACCGTCGATCTGCGGCCAGGTGTTGTAGGCGCGACCGGCGCGCAGGCCGGCAACCAGCGCACCGAAATAGATCTGGATAAAGGTCACGACGAGGAGCAAGCCGCTCGTGAAGCGCAGCGGCGACGACGCCGCAATTTGCGGCCGTTCTGCGAGCCGCCGCACCGTCCAGACGATGCCGGCGAAGATGATGAGCGCGAGCACAAGATGCGTCGCCAGCCGATATTGCGACACCTCGACGCGTTCAGACAGCCCCGAGGCCACCATCCACCAGCCGACCGCGCCCTGGAGCCCGCCGAGCCCGAACAACAGCCACAGCCGCCGCTTCAAATCACCGGACAGGCCGCCGCGCCAGAGGAAGAACAGGAACGGCAACAGATAGGCGACGCCGATGAAACGGCCGAGCAACCGGTGGCTCCATTCCCACCAGAAGATCTCCTTGAACTCGGACAGGCTCATGCCGGCTTTGAGCTCGCGATATTGCGGGATCTTCTTGTAGGCCTCGAAGGCCGCCGTCCACTGCGTTTCCGAGAGTGGCGGCACGCTGCCCGTGACCGGCTTCCATTCGACGATCGAGAGCCCGGATTCCGTCAGCCGCGTCGCACCGCCGACCAGCACCATCAGCGCAATCAGCGCAGCCACGGAGATCAGCCACCAGCGCACGGCGCGATGCGGCTCGGACGGGGCGGAAATCGTCTTCATTCGAGGCAAAACCAGAGCTTGAACGGGACTGCGTGCCCCTTATAGTCCCCCGCTCCCGCAGCGCAAGTTACGCGAAAGCCGCGACATTCCGTCATGACGATCCGCACCCGCAAGTTCCTCGGCACCATCCTGCTCCTGGTGCTCGCCACCGTCTGGGCGCTGCTCGGCATGGCGCTCGCGCAGATGCCGTGGATCGCCGAGTCCGGCTGGCGGCAGGCAATCTACTACGTGGTGGTCGGCATGGGCTGGGTGCTGCCGGCGATGCCGATCGTGAGCTGGATGCAGCGGCCCGACCGGGCCAAGTCGAGCTCGTAGCGCTTCCAGTTCGTAGCGCTTTTAGGGTGTCGCAGTGCCCGTCGGCTTCACCGGCGCAAAGGCCGTGCCCGACACCAGCACCCGCATCATGCGCAGCGAGCGCACCCGGCCATCCCAGCAAATGCGCGGCAACGCGCGCAGATTGGTGCGGCCCTCCGCGTCCACGACGCCCGGGATCGTCGTCACAGCACTGGCAAAGCCGGCCTCCTCCGCCATGATGACATGGCTGCGCCGGAACGAGGCGCGATCGCCGAACGGAAAGGCGAGATGCCGGATGTCGCGAGCGAAGGCCGCCTCCGCCACCGCCTTGCCCATCGTCATCTCGCGCAGCGCGGCCGCATCCTTCATGTTGGCGAGAACGGGATAGTTCACGGTCGCGCTGCCGATCGTCACCAGCGGATCGGCCGCAAGCCTCGCCAGATCCTCCCAATTCATCGATGCCTCGCGTGAGAGCGCGGCAAGGTCGACCCGGTAGCGCGTGCAGAGATCTGCGATCGCAGCCGACACATCCGCCGGCGGCAGCGAGTGCAGCCAGGCCTCGACGAACGAAAACAGCGCCTGCTTCCCGGCGTTATCAGCGACAGTGAAGCGCTGCTCCTTCTCGCCCATCATCAGGCTGACACGGCTCTCGCGCGCGATCACCTGTTCGAGGCCGAGCCACCAGGCCTCGCCGACGCCATCGGGAAACGCCGTGGGCACGTAGATCGTGAAGGGCACGGCGTGGCGCGCCAGCACCGGATAGGCAAAGTCGATCAGATCCTTGCCGGCGCCGTCGAAAGTGAGCGCCACGAAGCGGCGGTGTTCCGACAGCGTCACCGCGCGCCGGCAGACCTCGTCCATGCCGACAAAATCATACTTCCACCGCTTCAGCGCGCGAATGGCGCGATCGAGGAAATGCGGCGTGATCTCGTTCTCGCGCGACGGCTGAAACCCGCCGCGCCGCCGCGGCCGCACATGCGCAAAGCGCAGGATGGAACCGGCACCACGACTGCGCAGCGCAGCCTGGCCTGTGAACCAGGTCAGCTCAAGGCGCAGCCGTTCCAGCCATCTGTCGTCGGATGCCAATGTCCCACCTCGCGCCCGTCGGCGACCGTTCCCCCTCTTATAGTCATTACCCTTTGTTGACATTTCTTTGCAAAGGTCGGCCACAGGCCGAATTACGCATATTTTTTCTCGACAGGTTCGCGAATGACCATGGCTGCGGCGATGCAAAGCCGGACGGCGGAATTGCCAGCGCGGTCGAAAGCGGGCCGTATCGCGCATGTCGATATCGTGACCGATCTCGGCGCGGCCGAGGCCGTCTGGCGCGCCTTCGAGCAACCCGGTCACCTCTTCACGCCCTATCAGCGGTTTGATCTGCTCAGTCCCTGGCAGCGTCTGGTCGGGGAGCACGAACGCGCCCGCCCTTTCATCGTCATTGCCCGCGACGCCGAGCATCAGCCGCTGCTGCTGCTGCCGCTCTCGCTGCGCCAGAACCACGGCGTGCGCACGGCCTGCTTCATGGGCGGCAAGCATACGACCTTCAACATGGGCCTGTGGAACGCCGAATTTGCAGCGCAGGTCGGCATCGGCGATCTCGACGCGCTGTTTGCGCCGCTTGGCGAGCATGCCGACGTGCTCGCATTGACGCAGCAGCCTCTGCGCTGGAACGACCAGCAGAACCCGTTCGCGCATTTGCCGCGCCAGAGCGCGATCAACGGCTGCCCGCTGCTCACGATGGAACCGGGCGGCCCCCCGGCATCGCGGATCAGCAACTCCTTCCGCCGCCGCCTCAAGAGCAAGGAGAAGAAGCTCCAGGCGCTCGCCGGCTATCGCTATCATTTGGCGACCACCGACGCGGACATCACCCGCCTGCTCGACTGGTTCTTCCGCGTCAAGCCGGCGCGGATGGCCGAGCAGAAGCTTCCCAATGTCTTCGCCGAACCCGGCGTCGAGCAATTCGTCCGCAGCGCCTGCCTTGCGTCACGCGGTGACGGCCGCGTCATCGACATCCATGCGCTCGAATGCGACGACGAGGTGATTGCGATCTTCGCCGGCGTCGCCGACGGCCAGCGCTTCTCGATGATGTTCAACACCTACACGATGTCCGAGCACGCCCGCTACAGCCCCGGGCTGATCCTGATGCGCTACATCATCGACCGCTGCGCCGAGCGCGGCCACCGCTCGCTCGACCTCGGCATCGGCTCGGACGAGTACAAGCGGATGTTCTGCAAGGACGACCAGGACATCTTCGACAGTTTTGTTCCGCTAACGTCACGTGGAAAACTCGCGGCAATGGCGATGTCCTCGCTGAGCCACGGCAAGCGGCTGGTGAAACAGAACCAGATGCTGTTCGACCTGGCGCAGCGGCTGCGGCGAGCGTTCGGGTAAGAAATTCTGCGGTTGGGAAACGCTCCCCTGCGGCCCATCCTTCGAGACGCCCGCCTCTGGCGGGCCCTCAGGACGAGGACAGAGTTCGCGGCAGCAGCTTCAACGGATTCCGATTTAGCCAAGCCTCATCCTGAGGAGACCGCGAAGCGGTCGTCTCGAAGGACGAGGCGCTCGCTCGGTCCCCACGGAGAGGCAAGGACATCACGCCGCCACGACCCGCGGCGCATCCCTCGCATCCGACGGCTGCACCGGCCTGCTCAGCATCGTCACTTCGCTGAAGCCGACGGCGCTGAGCTGCTCGCGCATCAGCGCGCGCGCATCCGGCGCCATCGACGCGTCGGGCACCACGACGGCGCGGGCATTCGCCGTCAGGAGCTCAGCCGGAAGATCGGAGGCACTGCCGGCATCGAGCAGCACGTGGTCGTAGGCGCGCAGCAGCGCGTCGATCGCGAGCGTCACGCGCGGCGACTGCAACAGGCTGCGATCGAAGCCGGGACGGCCGGCCATGACCAGATGCAGCCGCGAAAGCTTGTCCCGGGTGATGATCTGCGCGAACGACGCCTCGCCCTGCATCAGTTCGGCAAGACCGGGGGCCGAGGCATCGACGGACACGGCGGCCATGGTCGGCGAGGACGCGGCAAGATCGACCACGACGACCCGCGCATCGCGCGCCAGGTGCCGGGCCAAGGTCAGCGTCGACAGCGTGATGGCTTCGCCGCTGGCAGTGCCGAGTACCGTAACCTTTTTCGCCATGGCTCCGGCGGCGCGGAGGCTGTCGGCCAGATGCTCGATCTCCGCGAATGCGGTGACATCGGCATCGGTCGTCATCTCCGGCTGGAGCGGCGCGGGTTCTGCCATGACTGGATCGACGACCGGATCGGCGAAGGGCTCGACGACCGCTGGTTGGACGATTTGTTCCTGGCGAGCCGACGCCCGCGCTGGCGCGAACACCGCGACCGCCCGGGGCGCAGTCTGGCGCAACAACTCTCCGGTGACGACGACGCCGGACGAAAGCAGCAGTGTCGCGATCGTCGCGATCAGCACGATCGGCAGCTTCTTCGGATAGGCCGGCGTGTTCGAGACGATGGCGCGCGAGATGATGCGGCCATCCGTCGGCGCGGTGTCGATGGTCTCGCGGGTGTTGGCTTCACGGTATTTCGCGAGATAGGTTTCGAGCAGGTCGCGCTGTGCCTTGGCCTCACGCTCGAGGGCGCGGAGCTGCACGTCCTGGCCGTTGGTGGCCGTCGCCTGCTTCTTGAGCTGCTCGAGGCTTGCGGACAATTCCTGGACGCGCCCGCTGGCGGCCCGCGCATCGTTTTCGAGCGTGCGGGCGAGCTTGGCGGCCTCGTCGCGGATCTGGGTGTCCAGGTCGGCGAGCTGCGCCTTCAATTCCTTGATGCGTGGATGGTTGCCGAGCAACGTCGAGGATTGCTCGGCCAGCTGGGCCCGCAACGCCACGCGCTGCTGCGAAGGCGTGCGCATCGATTCCGAGTTCAGCACTTCCGACGATTCGATCGGCTTGCCGCTCTGAATCATCTCGCGGATCAGGCGCGCCTTGGACTCGGCATCGGCCTTGAGCGCGCGCGCATTGTTGAGCTGGGTGTTGACCTCGCCCATCTGCTGGTTCGACAAGGTCGTGTTGTTGGTGCCGACGAACAGGCTCGACTTGGAGCGGAAGTCCTCGGCCTTCGCTTCGGCCTCGGAGACGTTCCGTCGCAGCTCGTCGATCCTGCCGGCATACCACTGGCTGGCGTTTCGGGCCTGATCCTGACGCGCATCCTGCTGGAGCACGAGATAGCCGTCGGCGATCGAATTGGCGACGCGCACGGCGAGATCGGGATCGGCAGACTGGAATTCGATCACGATCACGCGTGACTTGTCGACGGCGTAGGCCTGGAGGCGCTCGTAATAGGCGTCCAGCACGCGCTCTTCGGGCGTCATCGAGAACGGATCGCGGCCGATGCCGATCAGCGCCGCAAGCGACTTCAGTGGCGAAATGCCTTGCAGCACCGGATCGAACTCGGGCCGCTCCGCAAGCTTGTTCTTCTTGATGATCTCGCGCGCGAGATCGCGCGACAGCACGAGCTGCACCTGGCTGGTGACGGCTTCGGCGTCGAGCGCCTGCCGTTCCTCGGCGCGATCGCTGTTGGGGCGCAGAAACACGTTCTCGCGGCCGTCGATCAGGATGCGGGATTCGGACTTGTAGCGCGGCGTGATGAGATTGACGATCGCGACCGATGCGACGAGCGCCAGCACCGTCGGCACGATGATCCAGCTGCGCTTGCGCGCCAATGCCGCGCCGAGTGCGTGCAGGTCGATGTCGCCGGATTCGATTGGCGCCGGCCTCGGTGCGATGGGCGCAGGCTTTGCTTCAATCCGGGGCTCGAGCTCGGCCCGCTTGGCTGCGGCCTTCGCGACAGCCCGCTCGACCACCGCCTTGTCCTTGCCGGCACGCCAGAACGCTAAACGCATCGAACACTCCCGCAGGCGCAACGCCACGAACCTACCTCAACCAGGGCGATTACACTCCATTAAGGTTGCCGCTGGGTTAATCGTGGCGTGCGGCAGCTCGCGCGTGCACGTCCGTCACCGTTTGTTAACCACGAGGGCTCTTAATCCGTCTCGATATTTCGTCAGATTGTTCGAGCATTCGCCGTCGAGCGCTGGTTTTGATCATGCCCCCCTCTCCCGACCAGCCGCTTCGCATCCTGCACGCCGTGCGCGCTCCGGTCGGCGGCATCTTCCGCCACATCCTCGACGTCGCCAACGGCCAGGTCGATCGTGGCCATCATGTCGGCATCCTCGCCGACAGTCTCACCGGCGGTGAACGCGCCGACAAGGCCCTTGCCGAACTCGCACCGCGGCTGAAACTCGGTGTGCACCGGATGGCGATCCGCCGCGAACCCTCGCCCGACGATGTCCTGGTCTGGTTCCGCTTGCGGCGCCTGATCGCCACGCTCAAGCCCGACGTGATGCATGGCCACGGCGCCAAGGCCGGCGCTTTCATCCGAATGCGGCGGCGATCCGACGACACCATCCGCGTCTACACCCCGCATGGCGGCTCATTGCATTATCCCCTCAACACCTTCAAGGGCGAGTTTTACGCGCGGCTCGAGCGTGCGCTGATGGACGCGACCGACCTGTTCCTGTTCGAAAGCGCGTTTGCCCGCGACACCTATCAGCGCATCGTCGGCAAGCCGAAGGGCGTGGTGCATTGCGTCTTCAATGGCGTGACGCCGGAGGAATTCGAACCTGTCGTCATGGCCGACGACGCCACCGACCTCGCTTATGTCGGTGAGTTCAGGCACATCAAGGGCGCCGATCTGCTGGTCGAAGCGGTGGCGCGCCTGCACGAGGGCGGCAAGAAGGTCACACTGACGCTCGGCGGCGATGGTGAGGAGACCGCGGCGCTGAAAGCGCAAGTCGAGCGGCTCGGCCTCTCCAGCGCCATCCGCTTCATCGGTCACGTCAAGGCACGCTACGGCTTCTCCAAGGGGCGGCTGCTGGTCGTTCCCTCGCGTGGCGATTCCATGCCCTATGTCGTGATCGAGGCCGGTGCCGCCGGCATTCCGATGATCGCGTCCAAGATCGGCGGCATTCCCGAGATTTTCGGCGCGGAGAACCCAGCGCTGTTTGCGCCGAGCAACGCGGAGGCCATGGCGGAAGCGATTGCGGCCGCGCTCGATAATCCGCTGGGAACAGCGCAGCGCGCCTCGTCGCTTCGCGAGCGCATCTCCGCGCATTTCTCCCAGCAGGCGATGGTCGAGGGCGTGCTCGCGGGCTATCGCGACGCATTTACCAATCACTAACCATTCTTAAGACCCGCTTTAGAGAATCTTCCGATTTGTCCGATAATCCAAGGCCCAGGGGATGCTCGCCCGGGGCGCAAGGACGCGGCCCGCGGGTTTTTGGAATGGACGTGGACTCCCGTGGAACCGCTCAACGCACGCTCGATGCTCGATGCCGCGACCAGCGCCGCGGCGAAGCCGGCTGACCAGCCCTTTGTGGAGCGCCGCCAGCGGCTCTCGCTCGCCGCGCTTGACGTCGTCAACCAGAAGGTCGCCCGCGCCTATTCGCCGATCGTGATCACCGGCTTCGTACGCCTCGCCGATTTCGCGCTGCTGAGCCTCGTCGGCATCGTACTCTATCTCGGCTATGTCATGCCGCACGCCGGCTCCTTCAGTTGGATCTATCCCGCGCAGATCATCGCCGTCGCGATCTCCGCCGTGGTCTGCTTCCAGGCCGCCGACATCTATCAGGTGCAGCTGTTCCGTGGTCAGCTCCGGCAGATGACTCGGATGATCTCGTCCTGGTCGTTCGTCTTCCTGCTGTTCATCGGCATCTCCTTCTTCGCCAAGTTCGGCAGCGAAATATCGCGGCTGTGGCTTGCCGCCTTTTACGTCCTCGGGCTTGCCGCGCTCCTCTGCGAGCGTCTGGTGCTGCGCTCGCTGGTGCGCGCCTGGGGGCGCGAGGGCCGGCTCGACCGACGCACTATCATCGTCGGCTCCGACCGCAACGGCGAACAATTGGTCGAGGCCCTGAAAGGGCAGGAGGATTCCGACATCCACGTGCTCGGCGTGTTCGACGACCGCAACGACAGCCGCGCGCTCGACACCTGTGCCGGCGCGCGCAAGCTCGGCAAGGTCGACGACATCGTCGAGTTCGCCCGCCGCACCCGCGTCGATCTCGTGCTGTTCGCGCTGCCGATCTCCGCCGAGACGCGCATCCTGGAGATGCTGAAGAAACTCTGGGTGCTGCCGGTGGATATCCGCCTCTCCGCGCACACCAACAAGCTGCGCTTCCGCCCCCGCTCCTATTCCTATATCGGCGAGGTACCGACGCTCGACGTGTTCGAGGCGCCGATCACCGACTGGGACCTGGTGATGAAATGGCTGTTCGACCGCGTGGTCGGCACCCTCGCGCTGCTCGTGGCCTTGCCGGTGATGGGATTGGTGGCGATGGCCGTGAAGCTCGACAGCCCCGGCCCCGTGCTGTTCCGACAAAAGCGCTTCGGCTTCAACAACGAGCGCATCGACGTCTACAAGTTCCGCTCGATGTACCATCACCAGGCTGATCCGACGGCCTCGAAGGTCGTGACCAAGAACGACTCGCGCGTCACCCGCGTCGGCCGCTTCATCCGCAAGACCAGCCTCGACGAGTTGCCGCAGCTCTTCAACGTGGTCTTCTCCGGCGATCTCTCTTTGGTCGGCCCGCGTCCACATGCGGTGCAGGGCAAGCTGCAGAGCCGCCTGTTCGACGAAGCCGTCGACGGCTATTTCGCCCGCCATCGGGTCAAGCCCGGCATCACCGGCTGGGCCCAGATCAACGGCTGGCGCGGCGAGATCGACAATGAAGAGAAGATCCAGAAACGCGTCGAGTTCGATCTCTATTACATCGAGAACTGGTCGGTGCTGTTCGATCTTGTCATTCTGCTAAAGACGCCGATCTCGCTGCTGACCAAGAACGAGAACGCGTATTGAGTTTGTCGTGCCCGAGCTACGCTGTCATCGCCCGGCTTGACGGGGCGATCCAGTAATCACCGGCAGCGGAAACTGCCACCAACGGCTCGGAGTACTGGATGCCCCGCCTTCGCGGGGCATGACGGCGGAAGTTGTGTGGTAAGAATAGCGTGAGCATGTGATGGCGTATGCGGCAACAGCCGGGGAGATGAATGCAGCCGTTCGCGCTGCGCCCGGCGTGCTGGCGCTCCAGCGCGCGCTGGTATGGCTGGTCGGCGCCTCCGGCGCGATCGTCTTCATCGAGCCGAGCCCCTACGAGATCGTGACGCTGCTGGCCACCGTCACCTTCTTCGCCACCGGCCTGCGTCTGCGGCTCGCTTTGATGCCGCTGGTGCTGATGCTGATCCTGCTCAATGTCGGCTACACGATCAGCGCGATCCCGCTGTTCGAGCAGTCCGAGGTGGTAAGCTGGATTGCGACCTCCTGGTACATGGCGGTGACAGTCGTGTTCTTCGCCATGGTCACGTCGGAGGACACCGCGGCCCGGCTTGACATGCTCCGCCGCGGGCTCGTGGTCGGCGCGATGGTCGCCTCGCTCTCGGCCGTCGCCGGCTACTTCCACCTGGTTCCCGGCGGCGACGATCTCCTCACGCTGTATGGACGCGCGCGCGGCACCTTCAAGGATCCGAACGTGCTCGGCGCCTTCCTGATCCTGCCGGCACTGTTCTCGCTGCAGAGCGTGGTTTCCGACAAGGCCGGCAAGGCGTTTCGCAACGTCATCGCCTTCGGCATCATGTCGCTGGCGATCCTGCTCGCGTTCTCCCGCGCCGCCTGGGGCGGGCTGGTGCTGACATCCGCCTTCATGCTGGCGCTGATGGTGCTGACCAGCCGCACCAACGCGCAGCGCTCGCGCATCATCGTCATGGCGATCCTCGCCGCGGTGCTGGGCCTCGCGCTGATCGCGGTGTTGATGTCGTTCGATTCCACCGCCGAGATGTTCAAGCAGCGCGCGAGTTTCGACCAGAGCTATGACGAAGGCAGGTTCGGCCGGTTCGGCCGGCACATCCTGGGAGCGGAGATGGCGCTCGACCTGCCGTTCGGGATCGGCCCTCTGCAATTTCACCGCTTCTTCCCCGAGGACACCCACAACTCCTATCTCAACGCCTTCATGTCCGGCGGCTGGCTGTCCGGCATCTGCTATCCCGCGCTGGTCTTCACGACTGTCATCATGGGTGTCAGGCACATCTTCGTGCCTGTGCCGTGGCAGCGCGCTTATCTTGCGGTGTTCTCGGCCTTCGTCGGCACCGTCGGCGAAAGCTTCGTGATCGACACCGACCACTGGCGGCACTTCTGGATGATGCTGGGCGCGATGTGGGGCATGATCGCGGCTGCACAGGTCTACAAGGCTAGGGCTGGCGACGAAGCTTCTTCAGCTTGAGAGTGGGACGCTTTTCCGGCGGCGTATCGAGCAGGCCCTTAAGCGCCGCAGTCGCCGCCAGCACGCCCTTGTAGCCCTCATTGGCGAAGCGCAGCAGCAGGCGCAATTCCTGGTCGGAATAGCCGCCAAAAACCCTCTCCATCGCCTGCTGCATCGGCACGTAGAACTGGCCGAGTCTTTCTATCGCCTCCGGCACGACGGCAATGAAGACCTTGCGACGGTCGGCATCGTCGCGCTCACGACGGACCAGGCCCGCCTTCTCGAGCCGGTCGACCACGCCGGTGATGGCGCCGGTCGTGAGCCCCGTGACTTCGGCGAGCCGGCCGGCGGTGACACGGCCTTCCAGATACAGGATGTCCATGCATTCAAGGTCGGAATTGGCAATTCCGGCAACGTTCGCAACGGTCTGGCCATAGAGCACGCCCTGCGCGGACGATCTGCGCATCGCCTCCTCGAGTTCCTGCAGCAGCGCAGCGCGCGCCTTCGTCCTTGACAAGGCAGACCTCGTATCTTAGTCAATATATATCTTAGTCACTAAGATATTTAGCGACCATAATTCTCCTAGCACCACGGAAACGTCGGGAGCAAGCCATGTCCTATCCTCCCCGCAAGGCCCTGATCATCGGCGCCGGCATCGCCGGGCCCGTGGCAGCCATCCTGCTGCGCCGCGCCGGCATCGAGTCCGCGATCTACGAGGCCTGGCCCTATTCGAAAGGCATCGGCGGCGGCCTTCAGATCGCACCGAACGGCATGCAGGTCATGGACGAGATCGGCCTTTCGAACGAGCTGATCAGCCGCGGCTCGATCGCGGAGTCCTTCGACTTCTATTCGCAAAGCGGAGAGAGGCTCGGCTCGATCAACCGCGACATGGCGCGGCGTTTCGGCCAGCCCGCGGTCAATGTCTGCCGCGCCACGCTGAACGAGATGCTGATCGACAAGGCCTGGTGCGCCTGCGTTTCACTCTATTTCGAGAAGCGCCTGATCAAGATCGAGGATTGCGGCGACCAGCCGATCATCGCCTACTTCGCCGACGGCACCACGGCCGAAGGCGACTTCCTGATCGGCGCCGACGGCGTGCACTCAGTGACGCGCCGCCAAGTGGTGCCGGACGGGCCGCAACCGTTCGACACCGGGCTGATCGGCTTCGGCGGCTTCGTGCCGCACGCCGTCCTCGGTGGCCGACCGATCGGTCGGCACGTCGAGACCACGTTCGGGCAGAGCGGCTTCTTCGGCTATGGCTATTGCAGTCCCGATCCGAACGACGGCGTGATGTGGTGGAGCACGCAGCCGGCGCACGGCATGGACGCGGCGATGTTTCGCGCGCTCGACGATGCAACGCTGAAGCAACACCTGCGCGGCTTCCACCACGGCTGGCACGACCCGATCCCTGGCATCATCGATGCAGCCGAGAACATCGTGGTCACCGACACGCTCGACGTCGCCACCCTGCCGACCTGGTCGCGCAAGCGCTCGCTGCTGATCGGCGATGCCGCCCATGCGACCAGCCCGCATGCCGGTCAAGGCGCCTCGCTCGCGCTGGAAGATGCGATGCGCCTCGCCCGGTTGATGCAGCAAGGCCAGGAGCTCGGCGTCACCTTCCAGGCCTTCGAGGCCGAACGACGCCCTCGCACGGAAAAGATCGTCGCCATGGCCCGCCGCAACGGCAACAGCAAGCGCGAGTTCAGCGCCACCGGCGCGTGGATGCGAAATCAAATGATGAAGTGGCTGCTGCCCCTGGGCGCAAAGAGCATGGAGTTCATGTACGCGTACGACGCGCGGGCGGTGTAAGCGCATCAGGTCGAACCGTACTCGGCCGCGTCATGGACGGCGCAAGAAGAACCAGTCGCAGAGCGTTGAAACATAGTCATTATAACCAATGTCACATCCATAAGCTGCATAACCATATTGGAAAGACCATCCCATGATTGCAGTGACCGGTGCCACTGGCCAACTCGGCCGGCTTGTCATCCATTCCTTGTTGAAGGCTGTGCCAGCACAGCAGATTACAGCCGTCGTCCGAGATCCAGCCAAAGCAGAGGCCTTCAAGGCTGAAGGAGCTGCCGTCCGCCCAGGCGACTACGACGATCCCACGGGCCTGGAACGTGCTTTCGCCGGCGTAAGGAAGCTGTTGCTGATCTCGGCCGGCGAGCCCGGCAAGCGGGTTCGCCAGCATGAGAACGCGATCACCGCGGCGAAGGAATCTGCGGTTGAGCTAATCGCCTATACCAGCTTGCTGCATGCAGACATTTCGACACTGGAGCTTGCCGCCGATCATCGGGCGACCGAGACGCTGCTGAAGGCGAGCGGCGTGCCATATGTGTTGCTGCGCAACGGCTGGTACACCGAAAACTATCTCGGCGCGTTGCCAATGGCGCTTGCGCATGGTGCGTTTGTCGGCTGCGCCGGCGAAGCGCGCATCGCGTCGGCGAGCCGCCTCGACTACGCGGATGCCGCCGCCGCAGTCCTGACGTCGCGGGAGGATCAATCGGGCAAGGTTTACGAATTGGCGGGCGACGAGCCCTACACGCTTGCCGAACTGGCGGCCGAAGTTGCGCGCCAGACAGGCAAACCAATCGTCTACAGGAACATGTCGGAAGCAGGGTTTGGTGAGGCGCTCATTGGCGCGGACCTTCCCGAGCCGGTGGCGCGCATGCTCGTCGGGTTCGACATCGCAGCGGCAAAGGGCGATCTGTTCGACGATCGGCGCGACTTGAGCGACCTTATTGGTCGTCCGACGACGCCGTTGCGCGCGGCGGTCTCCGATGCACTTGCAGCGGTGGCCCTCCAAGCGCCACCGCCTGTCGCCGTGAAGGGATAGTCAATGCGAGCTGCAATTGTTCATTCGTTTGGTTCTTCACCGACCTTTGGCGAGTTTGCAGAGCCTTGCGCGGAGGCTGGCGAAACGGTCATCGACGTTCTCGCCGCGCCGCTGAGCCCGATCGTGAAAAGTCTCGCCGCGGGCAAGCACTACACGAGCAATACCAGTTCGGGCAGCGCTGGCTTCGTGCCTGGTGTCGATGGGGTTGGGATGAATTCCACCGGTGAACGGGTGTATTTCATATTTCCCAAGTCCCCGTTCGGCTCCATGGCGGAGAAGTCGCTGGTCGCATCGAGCGCGACCGTGCCTGTGCCCGATGGTATTGACGACGCGCGGGCGGCTGCCGTCGTAACCAGCGGGCTCTCTTCGTGGGTTGCTCTCACGCGCCGTGCGAAGTTCGTGCGGAGCGAGGCCGTGCTGATTAACGGTGCGACCGGGTCGGCGGGAAGCCTGGCGGTTCAGATCGCCTCCTATCTGGGCGCCAGCAGGATCATCGTGACCGGGCGAAATGCAACCAAGCTCGCCGCGTTCCCCAAGACGGTCGAGACAATCCGACTGGACGAAAATGTGGACGCTTCGCTGCAACGCGCGTTCTCCGAAAAGATCGATGTAGTTCTCGACTATCTCTGGGGGGAGCCCGCAACCAGAGTCATCGCTGCGGCAACGGACGGACGCGGATCTCGCAGTGGAGAACCTGCCATTCGTTACGTCCAGCTCGGCTCAATCGCTGGAGAAACAATCCCACTTTCGGCGCATGCGCTGCGCAGCTCTGGCCTGGAGATTCTTGGCAGCGGGATCGGCAGTCTCTCGATTTCGGAACTGATCTCGGGGGCCGGAGAACTTTTGGCGGCTCTGCCAGCCGGCGGTTTTGACACCCCGGTGAAGACGTTGCCCCTCACGGCGATAGCCGAGGCCTGGAACGACGCTGCGGATGACCACCGGATTGTCTTCCGACCATAGACCTGCTCAATCTTCGAATCCCCGATCATTCGGCTCCACGTGAGCGGACGTCGGCACGAGGATTCGCTCAGGCGCCTGTAGCACTCTCCTCGTCTTCAAGCTTCTTGCGCAGCGCCTTCATGAGGCGACCGGCGATCCTGAGGTCTTCCATCGGGAGACCTTGCACCAGGGAGTTGATTCTGGGGTCATACAGGCGGATGGCAGCGTCGTAAGTCTTCCGTCCCTTGTCCGTCAGCACCACAAGGTGCGCGCGACGGTGATGTGGATTGGGCTCGAACGTAACGAGCCCTTCCTGGGCCAGGTCATTGACGATGCGCTGAACGTTCTGGCGGTTCGCTCCGAGGTCGCGGGCGAGCCAGGCGACCGGCTGGGCGCGGTCCGCGGCTACGATTGCCCCCAGAATTTGCCAGCGCGCGCTGGTCAGGCCGAGCGGAGCGACCAGCCGGTCGCCCCACGTCACGGTCAGGTTGTTGACCCTGAACAGATCGAGAATGAGCTCAGTCAAAGCATCACCGGCCGGGGATCGCTTGGTAGCGCGCATATTGTTACCATGCCTTAGTTGACATCATAATGTCAATATGGTTCTCTGCAGCATAAATATCGACATCATCATGTCACATTGAACAGGCTGGCCGTCTTCGGTCAAGGGAACCCAATCATGATCAAGGTGATCCATCCCATTGCTGGCGCAATCGCGCTTCTGACCATCTCGACATTTTGGTTGTCGACCGCACTCAGCGAGCTTTTTGCATCCCAAGCCGTCATCACCGCCGTCAAGACCGCCATACCATGGGGCTTTCTTTTGCTGGTCCCGGCGCTGGCGGCGGCGGGGGGCACGGGCCTTACGCTGGCACGGGGTCGGCGAGCCGGCCTGGTCGGCGCCAAGATCAAGCGAATGCCGCTGATCGCCGGCAATGGCGTCCTGGTCCTCGTCCCCGCCGCACTGTTCCTCGCACATAAGGCGAGCGCCGCCGAGTTTGATGCAGTCTTCTATGCGGTGCAGGCTGTCGAGCTTGCCGCAGGAGCTGTGAACATCACCTTGCTCGTGCTCAACACGCGAGACGGCTTGAGGATGAAAGGTCGGTTTCGCCGCCTGGGAGAAGGGAAGGTGACAGCTACTTCTCCACCGTGAACGTCAGCCCTGCATTCTCCTGCAGCCGCTTGATCAGCCTGTGCTGCATCGCTGCTCCCGGAGTCCAGAGGCCGGCCTCTACGTTCGGCGTGTCGCGCAACAGGCAGATTGCGCATTCGGAGATGATCTTCGCCGTCGACGCATAACCCGGATCGAGATCGCCCTTGACTGCCGCGCGAACCTGACGGCCATCGGAAGCAATCGCGACATAGAGCAGGTCGTAATGACCGTTGTCGCGCTCCTCCTTTGAGGGGCCCTCGCCGGGCTTGAGCGCTTCAGGACCGGTCTTTTCGCTGTTAGCGGCCATGACGCGCTTGGCGTTGGCCTGCCCTTCCTCCCCCGCCCCCGTCAGCACCATTTCGTCGTAGACAAAATCCCGGCCATACGGGAATCCCATCAGCAAGTTGGAGCGATGGACATTGCGCGTGTTGAGGATCGCCATCGCGAACGGTGCGGACCAGGATTGCAGGTCCTCCTCGAAGATGGGCCTGTTGCCGCGCGGCTGTTTCGGTCCCTCGAAGCCCGGCGTGAAGGCAAATGGGTCTTTGAGGATCGACACCAGGCTGAGGTCCTGCGCCACCGCCTCAAAGGTGACCCTTGCACTTGCCGAAGTGCCGCCCGAGAATTTCCAGCTGAGGTCGCGGACGCGGCCCTTGACGCGCGGTGCCGGTGCGCCGAACGCGCGCTTGGCCTGCTCTTGCACGAAGAACGCACCGAGTTCGAACGGCACCGAGTCGAATCCGCAGGAGAACAGGATCCGGGCGCCGCTCGCTTTCGCTGCGGCTTCATGCTTGTCGATCATCTGCTTCAGCCAGATCGGCTCGCCGCAGAGATCCATGTAGTCGGTGCCCGACGCGACGCAGGCGGCAAGCAGATCGGAGCCATAGAGCTGGTATGGACCGACCGTGGTGACGACCAGCTTCGCCTGATCGACCATCGCCCGCAATGACGTAGAATCGGCTGCGTCCGCAACGATGAGCGGCGTGTCGGCAGGCGCGCCGATCGCATCGCGGACCAATGCGAGCTTGTCACTGCTGCGCCCCGCCATCGCCCATGTCGGCGCGCCGTCACCGACGTAATGTGCGGCCAGGTACTCGGCGACGAGCTGGCCGGTATATCCGGTTGCGCCGTAGACGACGATGTCGAATTTTGCGGGCACGGATCGGCTTCCTGGGGATCGTGGGCTTTAAGCTTCCACAGCGAAGGTCAGCCCAGCATTCTCCTGCAGCCGCTTGATCAGCTTGTGCTGCATCGCCGCGCCCGGGGTCCAGAAGCCGGCTGCGACGTCGGTCGTGTCACGCAGCATGCAGATCGCGCATTCGGAGATCATCTTCGAGGTCGACCCGTAGCCGGGATCGCGGTCGCCGGTGACGCCGGCGCGAACCATGCGGCCATCGGGCGCGATCGCGATATAGAGCAGATCGAACAGACCGTTGTCGCGCTCTTCTTTCGACGGCCCCTCGCCGGGCTTCGGTGCGTCGGGGCCGGTCTTGCCCGCATTGGCAGCCATCACGAGCTTGGCGTTGGCCTCGCCCTTCTCGCCGGGACCGGTCAGGACCATCTCGTCGTAGACGAAGTCCTGGCCGTAGGGAAATCCCATCAGCATGTTGGAGCGGTGAACGTTGCGCGTGTTGATCAGCGCCATCATGAACGGCGCCGCCCAGGATTGCAGGTCCTCCTCGAAGGCGGCCCTGTTGCCTTTCGGCTGCTTCGGGCCGGTGAAGCCGGGCGTCAGCGCAAAATGATCGTTGAGAATGGCGACAAGGCTGAGATCCTTGGCCACCGCATCGAAGGTCGCCTTCGCGCTCGCGGCGGTGCCGCCCGAGAGCGTGCCGCGCATGTCGCGCACACGCCCTTTCACCCGCGAGGCCGGCGCGTCGAACACACGTTTGGCTTCTTCCTGGACGAAGAACGTGCCGAGCTCGAACGGCACGGAATCGTAGCCGCAGGAAAACACGATCCGCGCGCCGCTCTCTTTTGCAGCCGCCTCGTACTTGTCGATCATCTGGCGCATCCAGATCGGCTCGCCGCAGAGATCGAAATAATCCGTGCCCGTGGCCACGCAGGCCGCGAGCAGTTCCTCGCCGTAGAGCTGGTACGGCCCGACGGTGGTGATCACCGACATCGTCCGTTCCGCCATCGCCTTCAGCGAGGCCGCATCCCACGCATCAGCGACAATAAGCTCTGTATTCCCGGGCGCGCCGATCGCATCGCGGACCGATTTCAGCTTGCCGAGGCTGCGGCCCGCCATCGCCCATTTGAGCGAATGGTCGCTCTTGTAATGCTGGGTCAGGTATTCGGCGACGAGCTGGCCGGTAAAACCGGTCGCGCCATAGACGACGATGTCGAATTTCGCAGAGCTCATGGTCGGCCTTTGCTTTACTTCTTCGCGTAGCTCACGCCCATGCCGGCACGGACGTCGCTTTGGATACCATAGGGCGGGATCGGATAACGCAGTCCGTTCTTGGCCAACGCCTTCATGCCCACAACCGCCTTGGCGAGATGCTCGGGCTTCAAGGCCATCAGCATCTCCTCGTCCGGCACGCCGCCATAGCGCCGTTCGGCATAGCATGGCAAGGACAGGCTGGGCTCGCCGCTCTTGAGCGCCCTGCCCCAGGAGTCGGCGCAGGCGGTCTCGCCGACCACGCCCCATTCGAACTTCTTGTAGCCGGTATATTGCAGCCCGTTGATCAGGATGATCATCTGCCCCGGCGTCGCATAGACGAGACAGATGTCCGGCGGATCGAGCCGGCCGCTCGCCAGCGGGCTGACCGCAAGCGCCTGATATTGCCCGAACGGAACCACATCCAACGCCTCCTGGCGCTTGCGTGCGTCCTCGGCCGTGCCGTGCCAGACCCCGACATAGTTTTCGCCGGCGAGCCATTTCTCATCCTGCGGTGCAAGACCGATCACGGCGCGGCATTGCGCGCCGACGAGATCGTCGGCGGTGATGCCGACGGTCCAGCCCAGACGCGCCGCCATGCTGACGATCTGGTCGGTGGTGTGGACCGCGTTCGGCCGCCGGATCTTCGGGATTGCCTCCATGTCCGCGGTCCGCGCGAACAGCTTCATGCCGATCACCGTGGTCTTCAGCCGCAACAGGCTGTTGAGATCGGTGACGAGGCCGGCAAGATCGATGCTGTCTGCACTCTGCTGTTGCATGGCGTCCTCCCGGCCGGCCGTCGCGCGCCGGCGCTGTTATTGCTTGTTGAACGGTTCTAGTCCTTCGCCGGTCCCGGGAGCAACTCGCCAGTCCGGCCCATCAGGCGGTAGGCGACGAGCCCGATCCATTCGCGCACGGCGACCTCGGTTCGGCCGAGCCCGTCCGTGCCGACATTGGTGAAAGAGAAGAGATCGTCACGCCCGCCCATTCGCCAGTCTACGGGATAGGCTTCGACGTCAAATCCCGCCTTGCGAAAGATCCCCATCGAACGCGGCATGTGAAAGGCCGAGGTGACCAGGAGCCAGCGTTCGCCCGGTTTCGGTGATACCAATTGCCTGGTGAAGATCGCATTCTCGTAGGTGTTGCGAGAGTCCCGCTCGAGGATCAGGCGCTGCTTCGCGATGCCCAGATTCTCCAGGATCGGCGCGGAGTAGTCGGCCTCCCGGGAGTCCGTCGAAACCAGGTTCGCGGTGCCCCCGGTGAAAACAACGCGCGTGTTCGGATAGCGGCGCGCGAGCTCGGCCGGCGCAAACAGGCGATCGGCCGCGTGCGCCACGACCGGCGTGCGGTGTGCCGCCGACAGATCGGTGTCGACCGAGCCGCCGAGCACGATGATGCCGTCGGGCGCGCCGCGCGACGGATCCCACGGCGGAAAACGCGACTCCAGCGGATAGAGCAAGAGGTTGCCGAGCGGCGAAAACGCGGCGAGCGCCAGCATGATCAGCGTGGCCGCGGCGAGCTTGCGGCCGAAGGCGGCAAAGCGCGTCGCCATCAGGACGACCGAGACGATTCCGAGCTCGATCATCAAGTTGATCGGCAGCACCGCGGCGCCGAGGGTCTTGGACAGGACAAAAAGCAGGGGAGCCTCGCTGGAATGGTCGTGCCTGTTGCGCGCGGGCTTGACCCGCCCGTCGATCTTCAGAAAGCTTCTTGGAAGAGGATCAATTGCCTGGTCAAGCCCGGGCCTGTGAAACGGACGGACGCCACATGACCCATCACCACCTGCATTCCAGCCCCGAGACCTGTCATTGGGGCTTCTTCGAGGCTGCGCTCAAGCCCGTCCTCACCATCGCGAGCGGCGACGAGGTCACGGTCGACACCATCAGCGGCGGTCCGGATATGCTGCCCGACCGCAGCAAGTTTCACATTCCGCCCGAGATGCACGAGGTTCATGCCAAGAACGAGCGCATGCTGCCGGGCCACATCCTCACCGGCCCGATCGCAGTCGAGGGCGCCGAGCCCGGCGATGTGCTCGCGGTCGAGATCCTCGACGTCCAGCTCCGGCAGGATTGGGGCTGGAACATGATCAAGCCGCTGTCCGGCACCCTGCCCGACGATTTCCACGAGACGCGCATCCTGAACATCCCGCTCGACCGGTCGCGGATGGTCGCCCGCATGCCGTGGGGGCTCGACCTGCCGCTCAAGCCGTTCTTCGGCGTCATGGGCGTTTCACCGCCTCCCGCCTGGGGCCGCATCTCCTCGCTGGTCCCGCGCGCCATGGGCGGCAATCTCGACAACAAGGAGCTTGGCGTCGGGGCGACGCTGTATCTGCCGGTGTTCGTCCCGGGCGCGCTGTTCTCCTGCGGCGATGGCCACGGCGTGCAGGGCGACGGCGAGGTCTGCGTCACCGCGATCGAGACCGCGCTCCAGGGCCGCTTCCGTCTGACGCTGCGCAAGGACCTCAGGCTCGACTATCCCCGTGGCGAGACGGCGACGCACTACATGACCATGGCCATGGACCCCGACCTCGACCAGTGCGTGGTGCGGGCACTGCGCGACATGATCGTGCTGCTCGGCGAAAGGCGCAATTTGTCGCGCGAGGACGCCTATACGCTGTGCAGCCTGGCGGCCGATCTGCGGGTGACCCAAACCGTCAACGGCTCCAAAGGCATCCATTGCATGATCGAAAAGGCGATCGTGCACGGCTGAGCCGACCCGCCCACGCCTGACCGGTCGAAGCTACGCCGCCGCCTGCCTGCCGCGCGGCGTGCCTTGTCATGCCTAATTTCCCTCGCGATTCCAACAGGCTGAACACGGGCCGCAGCCTGCATTTGACTTCTGCCTCTAAACCTAAATAGAGTCTTAATCGTAACTTTTATGTACCCGCGTATGAGGCTAGCGTTCGTCCATGGCCACCGAAAAAGCCGAGACTGACCGCATTCCCGTAACCTTGGCGCTCTCGACCATCACCTATCTGGAGAAGCTGGTGAGACAGGGCACCCACGGCACCAGCGTTCCCGGCGTCGCACGTACCTTGATCGAGGAAGGCATCCGTCTCGCCATCAAGGACGGGCTTTTGTCGATCCGCGACAATGGCAGGACGTGAGCGCGCGCCGAACGTGAGGCGGACGGATCTCGAGAGGCGGATTGGCCGACATCTGCAACCTGGGACCGCACCAATGCCTGTTCTCTCACCAACCTGGACCGACGAACGACTTGAACTTTTGAAGCAGCATTTCGAGGCCGGCCTCTCCTGCCGCGAGATCGCCGCCGACATCGGCGTCAGCCGCAATGCCGTGATCGGCAAGCTGTCTCGCCTCAATCTGACGCGCGGCCGGACCATCGACGACCGCAAGGTTCAGGACAGGGGCTTGGCGCCTTCGCGCACGCAGCGGACCGTGCCGCGGCTGCAATACGAGATGCTCGCCACGATCTATGGCGAGACCAGTGCGCCGATGGTCGCCGCTCCGATCGACGACGCCAATCGCTGCTCGCTACTCGAACTTGCCGAGAACCGCTGCCGTTGGCCGATCTCGACGCCCGGCGCAGACGATTTCTGCTTCTGCGGCAACTCCGCGCCCGACGGCCAGTCCTATTGCGCCGGCCACAGCCGCCTCGCCTACCGGCCGAATTCCCGCGCGCGCGTCATGCGCGCTTAGAACCGTATCCTAGAGCCGTGTCCCCGAACGAAAAACCTCCGGCAGGGCATTGCCGGAGGTTTCTGGAGGTTTAGCATCAAGTCAGAGCCGCAACTTTCGTCATCGGCTTCGAGTTATATAGCTTAGTAACTCAGGTAAGTAAATAAATTTGGGGCCGATTGAATCGCATGGCTCGTCTTCGTCGCCCGCACAGGCTGCCGGATTTTCCGAAAGCCATCTTTCGTAAAAGCGCTCATCTCATAACAAAGCCCCGGCGGTGTCCCGCCGGGGCTGCGTCATATCCGAAGACCAAGGCTTACCAGTTGCGCTGGGCGCGAACCAACAGGCTGTAGGTGTCCTGGTCCTTCAGCTCATAGGCCGCCGCAGGCTTGGCAACGCTGGTGAGCGCCGGCGTCGTGATCACGCCCGAGTACTTCTGGTCAAGATGGCTGTAGGTGAAGTCAGCCGAGAAGGTCAGGTTCTTGACCGGGGTCCAGCGGGTGATGACACCGATCTGGCCGATGTTGAAGTCGGGGTTGCAGGTGCCGGTCAGGGTCGCGAACGCGGCGCTGCCGCAGATCATGCCCTTGGCCGTGCCGCTGTAGTTGACGGCAGCCCACGCACCATAGAGCGCCGAGTTCCAGTACGGGCTCCAGTTGTGGGTGTAGGCACCACGGAAGCCGTAGGTCTTGGTCAGCTCGAGGCCGCTGCCGGGTGCGAACACCGCGTCAGACACGCCGGCGAAGCCGATGCTCTGATACGCGCCGCCCGAACCGCCGAACATCGAGTAGCTGGTCGCTGCCAGCTCCTGGAAGTTGTAGCGGCTCGCGCCGTCGGTGTAGACGCCCGAGATGTTGATCACGTCGCCGGCGCCGGTCGGGATGTTCTTGATCGACAGAGCCAGCTGGACAGCCCAGCCCCACTTGTCTTCAGGATGACCGGTGGCTTCGCTCGCGCCGTAATAGCCGACGTGGTTGTCGTGCGCCGCGACCGAGGCCTGGAACAGGCCCCAGGCCTGGTCGACCCGAAGCGTGCCGACGAGATCGGGGGAGCGGGTGCCGCCGAGATCGTTGGAGCCGTAGGCACCGCCGAGAACGCCGGTGGTGGACATGCCGGCCGTGT
Organism: Bradyrhizobium sp. MI1.3; assembly: GCF_055811695.1. Lineage (NCBI taxonomy): Bacteria > Pseudomonadati > Pseudomonadota > Alphaproteobacteria > Hyphomicrobiales > Nitrobacteraceae > Bradyrhizobium > Bradyrhizobium sp. MI1.3. The sequence continues at coordinate 62,063 of NZ_JBVVPQ010000027.1, forward strand.
TCCAGAGCGCGGTCTGGAACACCTGCGTCTGGTCCTGGGCCGAGACGATCGCCGTCACGCCCTGGCCCAAATCGGCGGTGTAGGTGAACTGGGCAACACCGTTGGTGCTGCCGCTGCCGCCGACGAGCTGGTCGAAGTTGTTGCCGGGATAGTTGATCCAGGGCGCGTCGAACTGCGACACGGCTTTACCCATGGTGAAGCCGGCGAACTGGATGAAGGCGTAGTAGACGCCGAGCGCACCGCCCGAGGTGGTGCCGTCGGTGCCGTTGACGGCGCCGCTGGTCGAGCCGATCAGGCCCGTGCCTGCGGCGTTGAGGCCGAGCGTGCCGCTGTACTGGGTGGCACCCGTTCCCGAACCGGCGCCGACATAGTTGCCGGTCGTCCAGGTGAAGACCGCATCGAAATAGGTGCGGACAACGCCGTACTCGGTCGCGGTGCGGGTGTCGATGTTGAGATCTTCACGGGCGCGCATCGAGTAATAGTTCGTCAGGCGGTTGTTCGCCGCGAAGACGTTGTTGTACTGGGCGCTGTAGTTGCCGCCGGCATTGAGCGCCACTTCGGCACGCAGATAGCCGCCCAGCTTGATGCAGGTGTCGCTGCCCGGGATGTAGTAGAAACCCGCGCCGTAGAGCGAGCAGACCTTCACGTACTCGACCGCCTTGGCCTTGACCGGAAGATCAGCCGCCTGAGCTCCACTGACGGCGATCAGACCCGCCGCAGTGCCGAGCAAAAGGCTCTTCACCACTTTCATATTAAAAACCTCCAAGTTGCTCATGTTACGAAGACCGGACCATGAGGTCCCCCAGATCCCCGTCTTTCAAATCCGCTCGGCCGCTTTGCGCACACACCCGCTTTCGACGCGAGGGACGTGGGCGAACCAGCTGCAACGGGACGATCGAGTACCCCCCACCGTCACGACGCAATATGCCCGCGCCGTTCACTAATCAAAATACCTTATTTGGTAAGCTTTGTGGTTTCGCTAAACCTGTGCCCCGCACGCAACACCATTGCGAAGCGATTCCGTGAGCTGATCATCTTTGTAGTTTTAGTGACAAAATTACCCTGCTCTGCACTTGCGTCAGAGCAGGCTTGCGTGGACTATGGCTTGCACGACACCGGCCGCATACAAATCAGATCACGGGAGTGACGCTGTGTCAGCGACGAGGAAAGAAGGGGCGCGCCTCCGCTCCATCGGCAATCTGGATATCATCAGGCGCTTCACCTGGGAGATATCGTCGATCAACATGTACCTGGAGGAGCTGCGTCAGTTCTGGGCGAGAACGCTCGGCATCAGCGGCCCGCAATGGCTGATCCTGATGGCGATCTCCGACCTCGACAAGGACGACGGCATTCCGGTCAACGTCGTCTCGAAACTCCTCCACGTCGATCCGTCGTTCGTCACCACCCAGTCCAAGCTGCTCGAGAAGAAGGCCCTGTTGCGCCGTCGCCCCTCGCCGACCGACGCAAGGGTGGTGCGGCTGTCCCTGACCGAGAAGACGCAGAAGCACCTGGCGAGCCTCAACGAGCAGTACAAGACGATCAGGGAATTCGTCTTCCAGGAGTTCGACGAGAAAGAACTCACCGAATTCACCACCAAGCTCGCGATGCTGAAGACCCGTCTCGAAAAGGCCTGCGTCCGCCTGACCCTCGACTTCTGACGCAGACGCTCTAGATGCGCCCCGCGGCGCCGAGCCGCGATTCCAGCCAGTCGAAGATGTATTCGTTGGCGAGGCTCGGATTGTCCGCATGGGCCTGCGCCGCGCCGGTTTCGGCCGCGGTGAACACCTTCAACATGACATCCGAACTGCCGAGCCGGGACGTCTGGACGATCTGACGCGCCCGATCGGCCTTGAGCCAGCCGTCCTCACCGAGCGTGATCAGCACCGGACAATCGGCGCTGGCGGCCATCAGCGGAGCGTGCGGCACCGGAACGATGCTGACGTCGCTCATCGCGAATCGGCTGGCAAAGAAGGCCCGCTCGTGCAGGTCCCACAGGCCGCCGTCGCAGACGGCGGCGGCAAGCCGCGGCTCCTGCAGCACCGCGCGCGCCACGAAGGAAGAACCCCAGCCATCGGCGACGATCGCGACGCGCTCGAAATCGACCTCGTTGCGCGTCTCCAGATAGTCCATGACGCACGGAATCGCACTCTCGAGATCCCGGCGCCGCAACAGCGCGTCGAGATGATCGTCGCGCTGGTCGCCGAACAGGTCCAGCGCCAGCAGCGAGAAGCCGCGCTCGCGCGCATGCGGCGCGAGCTTGAACAGAAACTCTTCCTTGCGGTGGCCGGGCTCGCCGATGCAGATCACGGTCGGGGCTCGCAGACGTCCCGATGGCGCGGGCAGGAAATAGCCCTGCAACGAATGGCCGTCGAGCCAGGGGATCGTCATGACTTCGCCGGCAGGCTCGCGCGCGGCGAGGAAGCGGCGGGCGCAATCCTGCATCGCGAGGACCGCGACCCAGCGGCGCTCGTCCGCCTGATCGAGCGGCATTGCGGCCGCACTGTAGTAATTCATGGCGCGGAGCCAGTTGCGCTGCGCAGTCGCCCTGTGACCTTCCGCGAACGCGGCCTCGGCACGAAGTCGATTGGCTTGCGCCAGATTCTTCCACTCACGATGCCAGGACTGGTCTTCGCCCCGCTTCAGCCGCCGCGCGATCATCAGGCATTCCGCGATCGTGGCGCCGCCCTCCTGGGCCGCGGTGAGGAGCCGCGTGAACTCAGCGGAGATGTCCTCTCGCTCCGGGCAAAGGATCCAGTCGTCGGAGAGGCATGCGGGTATCATCGGGAGCTACGCTCTGGTCATCGCCTTACAGATGACTGACTAAACTATTTTGGTTCCCTGACCAAGCTGCGGTGCGCCGAATGAGAGCCGTTCGAGATCACCATCGCTTGAACGCAGGGACGTCTCGCATGCGTGACATTCCAATTCGTCATGAGTGACTGAACACTGGCAGGAAGAATGGCGGCGAACTGGCAAGAGAACTGGCAAGAGGTGGCACGCGAAATTGCCTGCGCGCCTCTTGCCATGATGCTCATCATACCTATATCCGCGCTCGCTCGGCGGCCGCCTCAGCCGAGCCGCCAGCCGACCTCCTGCGTAAAACTTTCGTAGAACGCGCGGTCGTAGGCCTGCTCCGGCGTGGCGCGCACGCGCTGGTCGAGGCGCTTTGCGTCCTCGCCCACGAGAATGCGCCATTGCTCCGCCTTGACCCCGTCGAGGATGATCCTGGCGGCCTGCGCCGCCGTCGTCGGCGCATCCTCGAGGAAGCTGCGGGCGCGCTCAGCGAACGCCGCCTGGATGTCCTCGTCCGACATCTTGTCGGCATCCGGCACGCCGGCCGCGACCATGCGCTTGCGGGTCAGCGCAACCTCGTCGGCATTGAGCCGCTCCGAGCCGTCGGCGCTCTGCACCTTGCGCGAGTTGGAGACGATCGAGGTGCCGATATGGCCGGGCATCACCACCGAGCATTTGACGTGCGGCGCGTGCAGGCGGAGGTCATTGATCAGCGCTTCGGTAAATCCCTTCACGGCGAACTTCGCCGAGCTGTAGGCGGTGTGGGACTGGGTCATGCCGATCGAGGCCCAGAAGCCGTTGACGCTCGCGGTGTTGACGATGTGGGCCTCGTCGGCTGCGACCAGCATCGGCAGGAAGGTGCGGACGCCGAGATAGACCCCGCCCCAGCAGATGTTGAAGGTGCGCTCCCACTGCTCGCGCGTGTTGGTGAACAGGCTGCCGCCGCCGCCGATGCCGGCGTTGTTGAACAGAAGGTGGATCCGGTCGGTCTTCTGCTGCTCGGCGAGCTCGTCGCGGAATCGCTTGAGATGATCCTCGATCGAGACGTCGGCGACGTGGGTCGTGACGCGCAGGCCCTGCGGCAGCTTCTCGACCTCGCACAGCCGCTTGGTCTCGGCCATCGCGGCTTCCGAGACGTCGCACATCGCGACATTGCAGCCCTCGGCGACGAGCTGCCGCGCGAGCTCGCGTCCCATTCCCGTGCCGCCGCCGGTGATGACGGCGATCTTTCCTGCAAAATCCTTCATGGGACTTTCGGCCCCTCCCTTGTCGGTATGTTTCTTCACAGCTCGCGCCGCGCGCATCTGAGCGCGCGCAAAATGTAGCAGCGCCGCATCCGCAGGTAAAAGCGGATCGGCGCTGCCATGGTCATCAGTTATTTCGGGGCGTGGACTATTCGGCCGCCTCGACGCGCCGCCCGTTCAACGCGCCGAGCCCGTCCAGCGCCTTGCGGATCGCCGCCTGCTGCGCGCTTGATGCCTCCGGCATCGGCGCGCGCGGATAAGTCCTGGGCAGGCCCTGCAGCGTCTGCGCATAGCGCGTGCAGGCCGGTAGATTGTCGGCAATGACGGCGTTCCACAGCGTCAGCAACTTCTTGTGCAGGTCGAGCGCGCGCGGATGGTCGCCCGCCTTCACCGCATCCCACAGCGCGACGGAGGCATGCGGCGCCGCGGTCAGGATCGCGGCGATCGAGCCATGGGCCCCCAATGTGTAGGACGGATACATCAGGGCATCGACCGCGCTGTAGATCAGCTTGTCGGGAGCCATCATCATGAGGTCCGCGAACAGTTTCAGGTCCCCCGCGCTCTGCTTGACGCCGACCACCAGCGGCACCTCGGTCATGATCCGCGTCAGCAGCGCCGGCGAAAGATAGGACCACGGCACCACATTGTAGATGATGATGGGCATGCCGGTCTCGTCAGCCATGGCGCGGAAATGCGCCACCATCGCCTCGTCGTCCGGCTTGAACAGATAGTGCACCGGCGTGACCTGGAGTGCCGCGACATTCATGTCGCGCACCAGCTTGCCGCGGCGGATCGCATCGCGCGTGGAATCGACGATGATGCCCGCGATCACGGGAATGCGTCCCTTCACCGCCGCAACGGTCGCCTCCATCAGGTCGCGATATTCTTCGTGATCGAGCGTGTGCCCCTCGCCGGTCGAGCCGCCCGCCGCGACGCCATGCGCGCCGGCGCCGATCATCCAGTCGACCTGTGGCGCCACAAGAGTGTAGTCGATCTCGCCATCCTTGCGGAACGGCGTCGTCATCGGCGGAATCACGCCGGTCGGTCGTGTCTTCATGGTGTGCCCTCGCGTTTCCATATCCCTTGTGGCGGCCCCGCTCTTTTGGGGGTGGTCACGGTCCTTCCGAGCCTACTGGCTGCGCGCGGCCTGTGAAGCGCCACCGGCGCGGCACTGCCCCCACAATCGATCATCCCTGCGCCTCACCCCCGCCGGTTCCCCGTATTTGTCCGGCTTCGGTTTAAGGGGAATTTTTTTACAATCCGAATCGCTAAAGGGAGTCCAGGCGCTGGGTCGAGTCGGCCAGGCCAGCGTGTTGTTTGCGTCACAGGCTCTGGCACTCCGCTTGCATCCTCTTCGTGGTCAGAAACTACCGATGAGGTGACTGGAATGTTCGTGACCGTCGTTGCCGTGCTCTGCCGGCTGAGTGCAGCCAGCTCAGGCAGTTGCATCGAGGAAATCGTGACCGACAGCAACATGACGCCCGAGATGTCGATGATGCAGTGCGCGATCGGCGCACAGGCCCCCCTGGCGAAGTGGATGGGCGAGCATCCGATCTACCACGCCAACTGGCGGCTCGATCGCTACAAATGCGTTCCGGGTCGCTACGAGATCAAGGGCCACGCCTAAGGCCCCGCAAAACTACGTCTATCGAGGAAACGCCCGGGGGCCCTGCCTTGTCGCTCCGCATGGGCACCGTTAGCGCCAGCCCCCATCGTGGTGCCGCCGCGTCCTGTGACAACCGTCACGCTTCCCCTCAAGCCACTGCACGAAGAATCATCGCACGCGCTTTGCGCCCCTCCGGTGTCGGCATCAGCGCATAATTGTGCGGCTGGTCGCGCAAGAGATGCAGCTCCGCCGGCACGTTGACCGCCCTTGCCCTCTCCGCGAGACCGACACTGTCGGGATAGAGCAGATCGCGCGTCCCGGAGAAGATGAGCATCGGCGCGAACGCGCGAAACCCGCCGTTGAGCGGGCTGACGAAGGGATGGTCGATATCGAGCTCGCCGGCATAGAGCCGCCCTGCTTCGAGAATCCCGGGAATGTCCTGGATCGGATCGCGCGCGGCGATCTCGACCTGCTCCGGACGGCTGACCGACGCATCCGCCGCGGGAGAGATCAGCACGAGCCGGTTCGGCTGCCGATGCCTGCGATCACGCAGCCACTGGCAGGCGGCGAGCGCAAGGCCCGCCCCGGCCGAATTGCCGACCACCGTGACCTTTGCGGGACCCGCATCCTCCAGCAGCATCCGCAACAGCTCGGCTGTCGCCGGCACGACGTCCTTCGCGGTCGCGCGCGGCGCAAGCGGATAGATCGGCACCACGCAGACGATGCCCGCCTTGCGAGTCATCTGGCCAACGAAGCGCCAATGCGCCGGCACGATCTCGTTGATGTAGCCGCCGCCATGCAGGAACATGACGTAGTTGCAGCCCTCATGGCCCGATGACGGCGCCGTGTAATAGACCGGCCACCCTCCCATCTTGGTCAACGTCGCCTCGACGCCGCGCCCGAGCCCCGTCGGCTCAAACGAGGCCGGCTCCAGCGCGAGCTTCTGCACGTGCGCCTGCACCGCCTCGGCGGACGCGAGCTGCTCCTTGTACGGAAGCTGCCTCAGCAGCATGTTGAAGGCGCGGCTTTGCAGGCTTGGTGCGGGTTCGCGCCGGGACGGCGCACTGAAGACGCAACCGCCCGGACAGAACTGCAAGGCCGACACAAGTCTTGCAACGCTCATCTTGCAACGCTCATGGCCACATCCCCATCTGGCACTTTCGACAGGGCGACAAAGAGGCTTGCCGGCCCGCCGCCATTTGCCGCTATATTGCGAGCATTCACTCGCTTTTCCTACTCGCATTCAGATCACAAGGCCGTGGCCCGTAAACCACCCACAAAGCCGCGGAAGAACGCCTCGCAGGAGCGATCCCGCGTCACCGTCGACGCCCTAGTCGAGGCAACCGCTCGCATTCTGGCCAAGGAAGGCTTTGAGAAGGCCAGCACCAACCGCATCGCCGAAGTCGCCGGCGTCAGCGTCGGCTCGCTCTACCAGTATTTTCCGGGCAAGGAGGCGCTCGTCGCCGCCGTGATCGACCGTCACAACGAGGAGATCATGCAGGTCGTGCGCGCCGCGCTGACTGAGGTCGCCGAGATGCCGATCGAAAAGGCCGTGCGTCGCCTCGTCACGGTCGCACTCGAAGCTCACCGTATCGACCCAAAACTGCACCGCGTGCTCGCCGAGCAGATTCCCCGCACCGGGCAGCTCGCCGACGTCGAAGTCTTCAACCGCGAAGTCCACACCCTCGTCCGCGCCTATCTCGAAAGCCGCCGCAAGGAGATGCGCAAGATCGATCCGGGGCTAGCCACGTTCATTTGCGTCAGCACGATCGAGGCCGTCGCACACAACGCCGTGCTGAATCAGGCGGAGCTACTCTCAGAGAAGATGGTGCGGACGCTGGTGGACGAGACGACGCGGATGGTGGTGGGGTATTTGAGGTAGGCTTGGCGCTGCAATCACAACTGTGCGGACATTATCAGGCAGTTCCGTCGCGAGCCGGGCTGCGCCACGGTTCGGAAGGCCGCCAAAGCCCTTGAGGCGCAACGGACCGAAGCCAGCTGCCCTATAGCTGTTTACTTGCAAGCGTGAATCGATCGCAGATCGCATAGATGCTCGAAGCAATGGCGAGGCACTGCGGTTGGAAGCCCTTGGTGGTCGTCAGGAGGTCAGCTGGGCGAAACATTCTGGCGCACTTTCACGTTAGGACAAAGAGTCAATCGTCAGCCGAGGATGTACGTTGAGTGTTCGTTCCGCTTCTCAGCACAATCTTCTCGACGCTCACCGAGGAGAGATGCCGTCTCATGAATTCGGACGCATCTTGGCGGCGTTGCTCGAGCAGAAGATCGATCAGCGCGATATGCTCGCGACAACGAACGGCGGCGTAGCGGCGGTCGAGAGACTGTCTGTATTCCATCAGCCGGCGGAGCCGGTCAACGCGCTTGAGACTGTCAATGAAAAACGAGTTCCGGCTGCAATCAATGATCGTCTCATGCAGCTTGCTGTTCATGTCGAACAGCGCCGGGCTGGACACAGACCATATCTCCCCGTCTACGAGCCGCTGCTGCTGGTCGCGACACGCCTCCAATGAGGCCCTGTCGAGCACAAACCCTGGCTCCAGAATGGCCGCCGGCTCGATGACCAATCTGAATCGATAGCTGTCCTTGTAGGCCTCAATCGAGGTGAGCATCGGAAGGAAGGTCCAGCCGTGTCCAGGCAACCGTTCGATCCAGCCCTCGCTGAGAATGCGGCGTAGCAAGCGGGCGAGTTCACCGCGCGTTAGCTCGTAGCGCCGTTGCAGCTCGTTCTCGGTAACACGTTCCGGCAGCAGACCTTCAAGGCGGTCCTGCGCCATGCGCAGATACAAATCCTCATCTCTCGGGACCGCACCAGCGTGGTCAGGCCAACGGGCCTTGCGAACATCGACGGTGATGAAGCCACCGCTTCCAGCAACACCGAGTACCCCCTGCGCGTGCAGAAGGCGAAGCGCCGAGCGGATCGGGGAGCGCGAGACGCGGAATTGCGCCGCAAGCTTGCGCTCGACAAGTCGAGTCCCAGCGGAAGGATTCTCGGCGCGCAGATGCTCCGCAATCTGCTTTGCGAGCTCGTTGATGAGCGGAGTCGGCTGCATCTCGGTCCATTCCATAGAGCGTCGGCGTTTCCTTAGCGAAAGCGGCAACGCGGAGCCAAGCACCACGAGGGCATTTAAACAGCAACGCTCGTTTCCGCACCGGAAACGCGAACTCGGATCTCGCCCGATTGGTATTTTGCTATTGCAAAGTACCACAAAACCGGGTACGAGCCGCCCATCCCTCGAAAGAAGGGGTCCAGGGAGGCGCTCATGATAGTGCAAGACGACCGGTTGCGGAGCCGGAGAGACCTGCTCGGCGAGGTCGCTGCGGCACTCGCGATGTCCACCGCGAGCTCGGCAATAACGACCCGGGCACGGGCCACCGGTGCATCTCCAAAGCTCCCGTTTCCACCGTCGGGCTCGACCGACTGCCACGTCCACCTTTTCGAGCCCGACCATTTTCCTTACGCGGAGCCGCGGGCCTACACGCCCCGAACAGCTTCCGTAGAGCAGCTTCAGAGCTTCAGACGAAATCTCGGAATTGACCGTGTGATTCTGGTGCAACCCAGCGTCTATGGCGATGACAATCGCTGCATGCTGAATGCACTGCGTGTGCTCGGCCATGACGTCGCCCGCGGCATCGCCGTTATCGATCCGGCTCGCACCACGGATCCCGATCTGCGCACCCTCAAACAAAGCGGCGTCGTTGGTGTGAGAGTGAACCTCAACGTCAAGGGTGAGGACCGCGCTACCGCCGCGATTGCTGCCGTTTCAAGCGCCATGTCCCGCGTTAAGGCCGTCGGGTTGGCTGTCCAAATTTATGTCGATCTGCCGTTGATGGAGTCCCTTTCCCACACCATTGCGGCCTCGCCCGTTCCGGTCATTCTCGATCATTTCGCCGGGGCCGAAGCGGCGCGTGGTCCCGAACAGCCGGAGTTCGCCGCGTTGCTGCGCTTACTCGACACCGGGAAAGTGTGGGTCAAGCTGTCCGCCGCCTATCGAGCCTCGCGGCGCGCTCCCGACTATGACGACGTCGCTCTCCTTGCACGCGCTCTGATCGCGGCAAATCCGGACCGCCTCCTATGGGCTTCGGACTGGCCGCACACTGGGGGTGGCGCGGAGCGACGCGAGCGCAAGTCGGGAGAGATCGAACCTTTCCGGCAAGTCGACGATGCCCACCTGCTCTCGCTACTGGCGTCATGGACCGACGAGGCGACCGTGCTGCGAAAAATTCTCGTCGACAATCCCACCCGCCTCTACGGCTTCTGAGGAGCGAGACGGATGGCTGACCAAGCGATGGCACTTGCAGGGGATGAAACGAAGCCGGATCGCGCACCCACGGCTTTCGGCCGGTTCTGGCGCTCCTGGATGGATACCGATATCGGCATCATCCCGGTGCCCGTCTACGTCCTCCTCGTCGGATTGCTCGTCACCTTCAACGCGACCGGCCACCTCGGTGGCGAGATCGCGATGGTGATCGGAATCATGGCCGCCTTTGCCTTCACCTTAGGTGGAATCGGAAACCGCCTTCCCCTCATTCGTCATATCGGCGGCGGCGCAGTGCTGGTGACCTTTGTCCCATCCTATCTTGCCTACAAGGGGTGGATTCCGGCTGCTGCGATCAAGGTCGTCGGCGACTTCTTCAGATCCACCAATGTGCTCAGCCTGTTCATTGCCGTCGTGATCGTCGGCAGCATCCTGAGCATGGATCGCACGATCTTGATCAAGGGCTTTGCGAAGATCTTCGTGCCCCTCGCCACGGGCAGCGCCGTCGCAGCAGCCGTCGGCACGGGCATCGGCAGCCTTCTTGGATTGGGAGCCTTCGACAGCTTCTTCTTCATCGTCGTCCCCATCATGGGCGGCGGCGTTGGCGAGGGGGCGATACCTCTTTCGATCGGGTATGCTGGGATCACCGGTACCGCCCAGGGCGAGGTCCTCGCGCGCGTGCTGCCGCCGATTTTGGTTGGCAATCTCACCGCGATCATTCTGGCGGGAGCGCTCAACCATCTCGGCAAGATGCGGCCCAGCTTGACGGGCGACGGACAACTGCAGCCGGTCCGTGATGCCGATCTTGCCGACCAAGTAGAGGCGACCAAGACCGACGGAAGCATGCAGAACCTCGCCGCTGCCGCGATGGTTGCCGTCACGCTGTATCTCTGCGGCGTGCTCGCCTTCCATTTGCTGCGGTTCCCCGCGCCGGTTGTGATGCTGTTCATGGCCGTTGTCCTGAAGCTTGCTCATGGGGTCACACCGCGCATCCAGGCCGGCTCCTATGCCGCCTACAAGCTCTGCCTAACTGCAGTCGCCTACCCCATGCTGTTCGCTTTCGGCGTGGTGCTGACTCCATGGGACAAGCTGGTCGCGGGCTTCGCGCCCGCCAATCTCATCACGATCGTGGCGACCGTCTCGTCGATGGTGCTCACGGGCTTTCTTACCTCGCGTTTGGTGAACCTCTACCCGATCGAAAGCGCGATCGTCACAGGAACCCATAGCGGCATGGGCGGCGCCGGCGATATCGCCATTCTGTCCGCCGGCAACCGCATGCGGCTGATGCCGTTCGCGCAGATCGCGACGCGCATCGGCGGCGGCATCACCGTCACCGTTGCGCTCCTCGCAATGGCCTATTTCAACCGCTAGCCCTCAAGTCAAGACAGGAAATTCATGAAGATCATCGTTCTCCCAGGCGACGGAATCGGACCCGAAATCACCGAAGCGACCCTGCGCGTGCTTGATGTCGCCGACCAGGCTCTTTCGCTCGGCCTTGAGTTCGAAACGCATCAGATCGGTCTCGTCGCGCTCAAGGAGCAGGGGACGACTTTGCCGGACCACGTGATGGCGAGGATACCGCAAGCCGATGGCGTCATTCTCGGCCCCGTGTCCCATTACGACTATCCGGCGCGTGACAAAGGCGGCATCAACCAGTCCGGCGAATTGCGAGTGAAGTTCGACTTGTATTCGAATATTCGTCCGTGCCGCTCGCGGAAAGGTCTCAGTGTCCTGCGCAAACCTATGGACCTGATCCTCGTCCGTGAGAACACAGAAGGCTTCTACTCCGATAGGAACATGTTCGCGGGCTCCGGCGAATTCATGCCCGATCCCGATATGGCGTTGTCGGTCCGGAAGATCACAGCCAAGGCCTCGGCGCGCGTCGCCCGAACGGCATTCGCGCTGGCACGCGGTCGCCGCAAGAAGGTAACTGCCGTGCACAAGGCCAATGTGGTCAAGATGTCGGACGGGCTGTTCCTCCGCGAAGTTCGTCGCGTTGCGACCGACTTCCCCGATGTCGAGCTCGAGGAGCTCATCGTCGATGCAACCGCGGCGCTCCTGATCCGGACACCGGATCGCTTCGACGTCATCGTCACCACCAACATGTTCGGCGACATCCTGTCCGATGAGGCGTCCGAACTGTCCGGCAGCCTGGGACTCGGAGGGTCGATCAATCTTGGCGACAGCATCTGCGTTGCCCAAGCCCAGCATGGCTCCGCTCCCGACATTGGGGGCCAAGGTATCGCCAATCCGACCTCGCTTATCCTGTCCGCGGCGATGCTGTTGCAGTGGCGGGGCCAACGTGACGGAAACGCGCGGATACTCTCAGCCGCGCAACTCATCGAACGAGCTGTCGATCAGGTTCTCGATAATCCAGCGACCCGCACCCGCGACGTCGGCGGTGGACTAGATACACGAGCGTTCACAGACGCGGTGATCGCAAGCCTGACCAATGTACTGGCGAACAACGCCGCAGCCTGATCCCTCAAGCATTTCCAGGACGTCGGATGCCTATCGTCTCACGCAATCCATATGACGGCACGGAGCTTGCCCGCTTTGCAGCCCACACCCCGCAACAGGTCGATGGAGCGTTGACCGCCGCTGCGACAGCGCAGCGCCGGTGGCGCAGGGTCCCTATCGAAGAACGCGTCGAAATCCTGCGCAGATCTGCTCGCGTGTTGCGAGCCGGCAAGGTGGGCTTCGCTGAACTGATCACGCACGAGATGGGGAAGCCCATCGTCGAGTCCGAGGCCGAGATCGAGAAGTGCGCGGTCACGTGCGAATACTATGCGGAACATGCGCCGCGCTTCCTGGCTGACGAACCGGTCGCCTCGAATGCCAGCGAGAGCGCCGTCGTCTTTGACCCGCTCGGCGTCGTGCTCGCGATCATGCCCTGGAACTACCCGTTTTGGCAGTTCTTCCGGTTCGCCGCGCCGGCTTTGGCGGCCGGAAACGGCGCCATTCTCAAGCACGCCAACAATGTGCCGCAATGCGCGCTTGCCATCGAGGACGTCATTCGGAAAGCTGGCGCGCCGGAAGGTTTGGTTCGCGCACTGCTGGTCGAGGCGACCGCGGTCGCAAGCCTCATCGCGGATAACCGAATTGCCGCGGTGACCCTCACCGGTTCGACGCAGGTCGGCTCCATCGTCGCAAGCCAAGCCGGCCAGGTGCTGAAAAAGCAGGTCCTCGAGCTCGGCGGCTCGGACCCGTTCATCGTGCTTGCCGATGCCGATGTCGAGACTGCCGCGACCGTCGGGGTAAAGGCTCGGTTCATCAATGTCGGCCAGAGCTGCGTCAACGCCAAGCGCTTTATCGTGGAAGAAGCCATCGCGGACAGGTTCGTGGCTGCTTTCGTCGACGGGGCGAAGAGGCTCAAGATCGGTGACCCGATGGCCCGCGACACCCAGATCGGGCCGATGGCACGGGCGAACTTGCGAGACGAATTGCATGGGCAGGTTGAGCGGACGCTCGCCGCCGGAGCCTTTCTCAAGCTCGGCGGTCGGCCCGTCGAAGGGCCTGGCTTTACCTATAAGCCGACAGTCATCGACCATGTCGGCACCGAGATGGTTGCCTTCTGCGAGGAGACCTTCGGCCCGGTTGCCGCAATCACTCGGGTCAAAGACGCGCAACAAGCGGTCGCAGTCGCGAACCAAACCGAATTCGGCCTCGGCGCCGCGTTGTGGTCCGGCGATCTCGAACGCGCCCGCAGGCTTGCTCGCAGCATCGACGCAGGTGCCGTCTTCATCAATGGCATGGTCGCGTCTAATGCCCGACTGCCTTTCGGCGGCATCAAGAAGTCAGGGTACGGCCGCGAACTCGGTGTCTACGGCATCAAAGAATTTACCAACATCAAGACTCTCTGGATCGGCCCCGCCAAGGCTTGAAGCAATCTCCCTCCTTTAAAGGACACATGATGACAATGACGTCTGCAAAGCCCGCCGTCCTGCGACCCTCTGAAATCCCCGCACGGCAGCGCGGCGGCGGCGCCAAGACGATCCCGCTCGTCACTCGCCGTACCGGCTCGAGTAGCTTCATTAACGGTATCACGATCTTCGAACCGGGCGCAGCGATCCCTATGCACAAGCACAACTGCGAGGAGAGCGTCCTGCTGCTCGAGGGAACCGCGGTCGCGGAGATCGACGGGGTCGAGTACCCTATCGAGGCTGGCGATGTTACGTTCATTCCGGCCAACATTCCGCACCGCTTCCGCAACGTCTCGCTGAGTGAGGGCATGAAGATCCTGTGGACCTACGCTTCGGTGGATGCGACACGTACTTTAATCGAGACGGGAGATGTCCGCTCCATCGACGACGAGCACAAGGCTGAGGTGGTGACCTGAATACACGAGAAGGCATCTGGAGATGCGCACGCGGACAAGTTCTGAATCGGATCAAAGCAGCCGCCCGAATGGCTCTTTGATCGGCCAACGGTTAGTCCCTTTCATTGCGCGGTAGAATTCAGAGTTGCGCCGGTCTACCGACGAAGCGAGGGGCTGTCTCTCACGGTGATCTGCCAAGGATGAACCTGCCAGATCTCGCCTGCAGGACCCTCGCCTCGCAGCCCGCTGGTCAGCCTGGCGGTCTCCTCTTGGCTGCTGAAAGCCCCGCAAGCTCCTCCCCGGTCTCGTCGGTCAGAGCCTTTCCGCCTAGATCCTTCCGACCGCAAGCCGGCACCATAACACTATGCACCTGTTTTGCCCGACGCGTCAAATCGCTTCGGAAAAACGGTATCGCGCCAATGACTTCGCTACTGTGCATGGGGTTGTTTTCGGCATTTTGGTTTGCCGGAGGCCGAAGCGGCCACGCGCTCCAGATCGGTGCACGCGCATCGCGGCGGGAGCAGGCTGCACGCCGCCGTCAATCCGCCCGACAGATGATTTGAAAAATGGTCGGAGCGAGAGGATTTGAACCTCCGACCCCTAGTCTCCCAGACTAGTGCGCTAACCGGGCTGCGCCACGCTCCGAACGTCGTTCCATTAGCTAGGATCGCCGGTTTGCGCAAGGCGAGGTGACACCATTTTGCTGCCCCTGCCGAAACGCACCGGAACTGCCCCAAAGCCGGGGAGATCCGGCCTCAGGCGTCCTTCAGTGCCTGATCCAGCATCTCGCGGCAGGCGATGAGCTCGGCGAGCACCCGTCCGAGGCGCTCGCGGTCGATGGCGCTGGGGCCGGCGGGCGCGGCGGGGGTGCCGCCCTTGCGGAAGGTGGTGAGGATTTCCTCGTCGTCCGTCTCGGAGAAGCGGAAGTCGATGCCCTCCTCCTCCTCGCCCTGGTAGTCGTCATCGTCGCTGTCGCGGGCGCCGCGGACGCCGGTCTCCTCCTCGGGCTCCATCAGGCTCGCGCCGACGGCGTCTTCGATGGCGCCGAACGAGACCGCGGCCGCACCGTCGGCTAGGCCCTGCACCGATTTGATGCCGTGTTCTTTCAGGATCCGCTGCACGCCGCGGATGGTGTAGCCCTCCCCGTAGAGCAGACGGCGGATGCCCTTGAGCAGATCGACGTCGTCAGGGCGGTAATAGCGGCGGCCGCCGCTGCGCTTCATCGGCTTGATCTGGGAGAAACGCGTCTCCCAGAACCGCAGCACGTGCTGCGGAATGTCGAGTTCCTGCGCTACTTCGCTGATGGTTCGGAACGCATCCGGCGCCTTGTCCAAATGCCAAATCCTTATCCGGAAGGCGGATTACGCCTCGGGTTGCGCCTTGCTGGCGTCGCCATTAGTGCGGTGCTGGGCGTTGATCCGCTGCTTCAGGATCGCCGACGGCTTGAACACCATGACGCGGCGCGGCGAGATCGGCACCTCGGTGCCGGTCTTGGGGTTGCGACCGATGCGCTGACCCTTCTTGCGGACCATGAAGGAGCCGAACGAGGACAGCTTCACCGTCTCGCCTTTCTCAAGGCAATCGGTGATCTCCTTCAGCACGAGTTCCACGAAGGCAGACGATTCCGTGCGCGACAGCCCTACCTTCTGGTAGACGGCTTCGCACAGATCGACACGCGTTACGGTTTTACTTTGATCGGTCATCGCCCTGCCCCACATCACGGCGAACAATTGTTGTCTGAAATTATGAGCTTACGATACAGCGGTCAACAGCGCTCATCAATGCAGGCGCATCGATAATCCGCGCTGATTCGGGCAAAATTTTACCGACTGTGGCTTACCAGCGCACCAGCGCGGAGCCCCAGGTGAAGCCGCCGCCCATGGCTTCGAGCAGAACCAGGTCGCCACGCTTGATACGGCCGTCCTTGCGCGCCACCGACAGCGCCAGCGGGATCGAAGCCGCCGAGGTGTTGCCGTGAAGGTCCACCGTCAGCACCACCTTCTCCGGCGCGATATGAAGCTTATGCGCGGACGCGTCGATGATTCGCTTGTTGGCCTGGTGCGGCACGAACCAGTCGATGCTGTCGGCATTGAGCCCGGTCGCCTCGAAGGCGTCGACGATCACGTCGGTGATCATGCCCACCGCGTGCTTGAAGACCTCGCGGCCCTCCATGCGCAGATGGCCGACAGTCTGGGTCGAGGACGGGCCGCCGTCGACGAACAGCTTGGCCTTGTGGCGACCGTCGGAGCGCAGATGCGTCGTCACGATCCCGCGGTCGGTGGCGGCATTGCCCGGCTGCTCCTGCGCCTCCAGCACTACCGCGCCGGCGCCGTCGCCGAACAGCACGCAGGTACCGCGATCGGTCCAGTCGAGGATGCGCGAGAAGGTTTCCGCTCCGATCACCAGCGCGCGCTTGAAGGCGCCCGTGCGCAGGAAATTATCGGCCGTGGCGAGCCCGAACACGAAGCCCGAGCACACCGCCTGAAGGTCGAAGGCGGCGCCATGGTT
This sequence comes from Bradyrhizobium sp. MI1.3, assembly GCF_055811695.1. NCBI lineage: Bacteria > Pseudomonadati > Pseudomonadota > Alphaproteobacteria > Hyphomicrobiales > Nitrobacteraceae > Bradyrhizobium > Bradyrhizobium sp. MI1.3. The sequence continues at coordinate 78,806 of NZ_JBVVPQ010000027.1, forward strand.
GATGCCGAGCCCGTGCTGCACGGCGACCGCGCTGGCGGGGAAAGTGTTGTCAGGGGTCGAAGTCGCGAGCACGATCAGGTCGATCGACTGCGCGTCCAAGCCGGCATCGGCGAGCGCGGCCTGCGCCGCCTTCAGCGCCAGATGCGAGGTGAACTCGCCCTCGGCCGCGATATGCCGCTCGCGAATGCCGGTGCGCTGCACGATCCACTCGTCGGACGTGTCGATGCGCGCCGCCAATTGGGCGTTGGTCACCACCTGCTCCGGCAAATAAGAGCCGCAGCCCAGCACGACCGAACGAATTTGAGTCACGAAACAGCCTCCTGCGCGGCCTGCACGGAATTGAGTGCACCACCTTCGCGGTTGAGCATCTGATTGATCTTGTTGAGGAGATCGAATTTGACCATCTCATAGCCAACATCAATCGCATAGGCAAAGCCTTCGGCGGCGATTCCGCCATGGCTCTTGACCACGATCCCGTTCAATCCCAGCAACACGCCGCCGTTGGATTTGTTCGGATCCATCTTGTTTCGCAGGGCCTGGAAGGCGTTCCGCGCAAAGAGATAGCCGAGCTTTGACAGCCAGCTGCGCTTCATCTCGTCCCGGAGCAATTCCGCCATCTGCCGCGCGGTTCCCTCCGCGGCCTTCAGCGCGATGTTGCCGCTGTAGCCCTCGGTGACGATGACGTCCGCCACCCCCTTGCCGATGCCGTCGCCCTCGACGAAGCCGAGATAGTCGAGCTCGGGCAGGTTCCTGGCGCGCAGGATTTCGCCGGCCTCGCGGATCTCCTCGTGCCCTTTGATCTCCTCCACCCCGATATTGAGCAGGCCGACCGTGGGACGCTTCTTGTTGAACAACACGCTGGCCATCGCTGCGCCCATGATGGCGAGCGACACCAGATGGTGGGTATCGCCGCCGATGCTGGCGCCGAGGTCGAGGACCACGGAATCGCCGCGCCTGGTCGGCCACATGCCGGCGATGGCCGGACGGTCGACGCCCGGCAGCGTGCGCAGGTGGAAGCGCGACATCGCCATCAAAGCGCCGGTGTTCCCGGCGGAGACCGCAACATCCGCCTCGCCCTTTTTCACCGCATCGATGGCAAGCCACATGGAGGAGGTCCGGCGGCCGCGCCGCAGCGCCTGGCTCGGCTTTTCCTCGCCGCTGACCGCGACATCGGTGTGAATGATCTTCGAGGCGGCCTTCAGGGCGGGGTGGCGGTCGAGCTCGGGCTCGATCTTGGCGCGGTCCCCGATCAGCAGGAATTCGATCTCGCGATGCCTATCAAGCGAGATGGCGGCGCCTGGGATGACCACGGCTGCGCCGGCGTCGCCCCCCATGGCGTCAAGCGCGATGCGAACCTTGCTTGGCATAAAAGTCCTGGAAACCTGGTCTGGTGCGGTCTTGAACGAGCGGGGCCGCAAATGGGTCCGCCACGAACATGGCGGTCGGTCAAGCGCCACGCCGCACCCGGACCGGGGCGCGACAATAGCGTTTTGTTATCCCGAAACAACCTCTTGCCCCCAGCCTTTTGCATCCGGGAGCATCGGGCTGCGGACGGACTAATTCACAAGAAACACATCAAAATCAAACAGATAATTCGACCTTTCAAACCACGATCGCAAACACCTCGCGCCCCGTAGCAAAGCGGTCCTCTGGGGGAGACGGCACCTATTGGTCTTTCTTCTTGTCCTGGAGTGCCTTCAGGACCGCAAAGGGATGGTCCTCCGGATCGGGGGCGATGATTTCGGGCTCAAACACCACCCCCGGTTTCCGCGGATAGGGATCGACCGCCAGAAACAGGGCGTCGGTGGCGAGCCGGCCGAGGTCGATGATGCCATTGACGATCGCCTCCGGGGGGTCGGCGACCTGCTCCTGATCGTCCTGCCCCTCCTCCATCAGGTCGGCCAGGCGGCGGACCTCGGCCTCGGGGGCAAATATCAGGTCCACCTCCTCGTCGATCTCGCTCTCCATCGGGTCAAGCGTGACCACACAGGTCTGGCCGATCCGAGCACGAACGTGGCCCGTAACCTGGATCCGGTTGCCGCTTTTCGGCACGACATCGAAGTCGGCCTGGACCGAGACAACCTCGCGCAAGCCTGCCGTCTCGGCCATGGCCTGCCGCTCGGCGGCCGAGGCCTCGAGCTTGCGATGCAGGCCGGTATCCGGGATCTGGGCAACGATGACGGGCACCCGCCAGGGATCGGGCCCGGATGCTGGTATCGGTCGGGTCATGGCGTGACATCCTCAGGAAGCGCTGGAGGAAACTTGAAGGACGCACCCAGCAGTGCGGCCTCGCCGGTCCGGCCGAGCTCGGCCTCGGCAGCCCTGGCATAGGCCGCGAGCCGCTGCGCCTGGTCCATGCCGGCCCCATTCAAGATATTCTTGCAGATCGCCGATGCCAGCGCCTCGCCGCCGCTTTCCATGGCCTGATCGTAGGCCTGGACCCGGCCGTAAAATGCCTCGCCGAAGGCCCGCATCCGCTTCGGCACGGTCTGGTCGCCTATCCCCATCTCGCGCAGATTGTCGTCCATGTCCTCGCAGAAGCGGTCGAACAGCGCCTGCGACAGCTCGGTGGCGCCCTGAACCGTGCGCAGACGGCGCAGCAGCAGCCAGAGGTGCAGCAGCAACAGATCGAAACGCCCGTTAACGCTATCCGGCACGCCCAAGTCTCGGTAAAATATGGGTTCTCGCGCCTGCGTCACGATCATGCCATAGATGGCTTCAATGGTGCCCGGCGAGGCTAGGCGGGGTTTCCTGAAGTGATTGAACGGCCAAAGCATTGTGGTTTCCGCAAGCGGGCGCGCGCGTGTTGCATTCAGAGCCCCCGCCCGGTACTTCAGCGCCTCGCGCGACGCAAGGGGACGGAATCAGTTCCGCTATGACGATAACGAACCAGACCAGCCTACGTGCAGACAAGCGGCGCGGCCTTCAAGCACGTTGGCGCGGCTTGCGCCTGTTCGCGGCCGCGGCCCTGGTGGGCGCTGCGCTTGCGGGCTGCACCGGCGAGCAGTTCCAGAAGGGTTACATCCTGCCGCCCAACGCGCTGGAGCAGATCCCGATCGGCGCGAGCCAGGATCAGGTGCTGATCGTGATGGGCACCCCCTCCACCGTCGCAACCCTCGACGGCGAGGTGTTCTATTACATCTCGCAGCGCTCCGAGCGCATGGTCGCCTTCATGAACCAGAAGGTGGTCGATCAGCGCGTCATCGCGGTCTATTTCGACAAGAACCGGCGCGTGCGCCGGCTTGCGAATTACGGCCTGCAGGACGGCAAGATCTTCGACTTCGTCAGCCGCACCACGCCGACGTCGGGCCAGGAGATGAGCTACCTTACGCCGATCTTCAAACTGCTCAGCTTTAACTGAGCCTTCAGCCTGCGGCCTCGTGCGGCTTGCCGTTGCGCGTCCGGTTCCATACGCTCCCCGCAAAACAAGACCCAGGGAGTGGATTCGTGCCCAATCAATTGCTGTCCCGCCGTCGCGTGCTCACCGGTGCTGCCGCCATCTCGGCCGCAGCAATCCTGCCGCGATCGAGCCTGGCGGACTGGAAGCCCACCGAAAACGTCCGCCTCGTCGTGCCGGCTGCCGCCGGCGGTTCGACCGACGTGATGGGTCGGCTTCTGGCGGCGCATCTGCAGACCGCCTGGGGCCAATCGGCCGTGGTGGAAAACCGCTCCGGCGGCGGCGGGACGATCGGCACGGCCGAGGTGGTCCGCGCCAAGCCGGACGGCCACACCATCCTGATCGGCAATCCCGGCCCGAACGCGATCGCCTACAGCATCTTCAAGAACCTCACTTACAAGCCGGACCAGCTCCAGCCGGTCTCCAACATGATCCGGATCCCGAACATCGTCTCGGCGCATCCCAAGACCGGCATCAAGTCGATCGCCGAGCTGGTCGCCTATCTCAAGGCCAATCCGGACAAGCTCAGCTACGCCTCCTCCGGCGTCGGCCAGAGCCCTCATCTCACCGGCGCCTGGTTCCTGCAGCTCACCGGCCTGAAGATGACGCACATCCCGTTCCGCGGCGCCGGTCCCGCGCTCCAGGCGGCGCTCGCCGGCGACATCCAGATCCTGTTCGACAATCTCTATCCGAGCCTGCCGCAGGTGCAGAACGGCACCCTCACCGGCCTCTGCGTCACCACGACCGAGCGCAGCGACCTGGCGCCGAACCTGCCGACCATGCGCGAGAGCGCGCCGGAGCTTGCGGCCTTCGACGTCTCGTCGTGGTTCTCGGTGTTCCTGCCGAAAGGTGTGCAGCCTGCCGTTGTCGAAGCGCTCAACCTTCAAGTAAAGGCGATGCTCGAGCGCGACGACATCAAGAAGAACATCGTCGCCATGGGCGCCCGCGCCGACTACGGCACGCCCGACCAGTTTGCCGCCTTCGTGGACGCCGAGACGAAGAAGTTCGCCGGCATCATCCAGAAGGAAGGGCTGCAGATGGACGTGCAGTAGCCTTCGCATCCGCGGACGCGGCCCAACATGCATCGCCGGGCCGCGCTTTCGGGTTGAGCGCGTGGCGACACATCGGTTGCTATGCAAGCTCGGCCGACGGCTGTCCCACCAAAGCAGCAATCGCCGAAATCGAGTCCAGGCGCGTCAAATCGAAGCCGATGTCGGAGAAGTTGATCCCGTGGTCGGTCTCAATGCTCATGATCAGCTCGACCGCGTCGAGCGAATCGAGGCGGCCGCTGGTGAACAGCAGATCGTCGTCACCTAGCGGCGCGCTGTCGCCCTTCATCAGCAGCCGCTGCACGATGTAGCGTCGCATCTGCGATCTGACTTCAGGGCCGGCTTTCGTGGTCATGTCGAGACTCCCAGGAGATAGAACAGGAATTCGGCGCGTTGCCCGAGCGAATGCTCGCGGTCGAGCGGCGCATCGAAGACGTGAATGAGACAAAAGAAGCTCGACACCCACAGGCAAGGCAGCAAGTGGCCACGCACCCATCCTCGCGGCGCGAGCCGTGGGGCGCGGCGCATCTGCGAGAGCCCGACGCTGACGGCCAGGACAAACGTGTAGAACGCGTGCGATTGCTGACCGACCACGGCCCGCCAAAGGCCCATTTCGCCGACGAAATGAATATCGCGAATGAAGTGAAACAGCAGGTTGCCGACACAGGCCGCGGCAAAGGTGGCGAAGAACATGCGAAGCCGGCGATGGCCGCGGAGGCAGCGAACAAAGGTGGGGTAGAAGAAATGATCGACGAGCAGTTCCTTGTAGTAGAAGTAGTAGCGGTTCCAGAATTCCGCGAGCGTCGTTGACTCCAGAGGCCGGTAGGTGTTGCGCAGCAGGCGAAAGCCGGCAAGCCGCGCCGTGGCGATGATGACGCCGCCGAACACGGTCATGCTCAGCAGGTCCTCGACGAAGAAGCTGACGAGGCTCGCCCATCCGACGAAACGCGACCAGGGATGGCCCGTGAGATATTGCGGCAGGTTGTCGTCGAACATTGGAAGCTGCAAACGCCCGTGGACGAGCTCGACGAGACAGATCCTGATGATGGCGAGCACAAGGATCCAGACCGCAAGCTTGACGCCCTTGAGCTGCGTCACCGCAAGCTCCTCGGGTGTCTTGGCCTCGAAGCGGTCGAGATACGACAGCCCCTTCCCGAACGGCGTCAGCGACGATCCCCAGAAGGGGTGGAAAACGCTCAGATGCCGCCACACGGGAGATCGCTTCCTGCCCGCATCGGCCAGACCATAGGCAAGAAACCACAAATAGGGCTGGAACGTCATCAGAAATGACCACAGCAGAACGCGCGGCAGGCCGGCCATCATCGTGGCCTGTGTCAGCGCGACGAGTGCCAGGAACGCCAGCAACAGGCTGAGCGTCGGGCGGCGGAAGACCACCGTCCCTGCGCCCTGCATGATCAGCAACCCCGCGAACAGCGCAAACACGACGGCCACCATGACCGCTTCCAGCAGCGGCTGATGGAGCCGGTCGCCAACGCCTTCGTCGATCGCCAGCCGTTCGAGAAAACCTCGGTCGATCAGGAAGCCGCTGCGATAGAGCAGCAGCAAGGTTGCGAGCAGGATCAGGACGCGCCGGTACCGGCCGGCATAGGCGCACACCAGCGCGAATCCCGCCGCTGAAAAATCGATACCTATCTGCCGAAACAAAACCACGAGCAGTCCGACCGCGCAGCAGAGCAGCACGCGGCCACCGATGTCCTGGACCCCCGCCACGAGCCTTGGGTCCCGATCGATCTTGGGGATCAACCGCCACGACGGCTTCCCATGAGGACCCGACGGCGCGTAGCCGTAGGACTGGCTTTCAACACTCATCGGACAACGCGCGCGATCACGACGAGCTGTTGCATCTAAGAGGCCCTTGCAACAGCTTCGCCAAGCAGTGACACCACGGAGCGCCGGTCCGCCTTGCCATTGGCGTTGATGGGAATGTCTTCCATCCAGATGAATCGGCCCGGCACCATGTAGGCGGGAAGGTGCGCCGCGCAGTGCTGGCGCAGATCGCTTTCCGCCATTCTTGCACCCGAATACGCGGCCAGCAGCCGACTGGCACCACTGGCGTCGCGCTGCACCACGGCAAGCGCACGGGTTATTCCCCTGCACGCCATCAGCGCGTGGTCGATCTCCTCCAGCTCGACCCGATACCCCCGAAGCTTGACCTGATTATCCGCGCGACCGCGGAAGCGCAGGACGCCGGTTTCAACGTCGGCCTCCACGAGGTCGCCGCTCCGATAGAGGATCGACCGATAGCCGTCGATTAGAGGGTCCTGACAGAAACGGCGGGCCGTCTCTTGCGGGTTGTTGATGTAGCCGAGCCCTACCCCAGGGCCTCCCAGCCACAACTCGCCGGCGGTGCCCCCGGGCACCGGCTTCATCTCTTCGTCCAGAATCCGGTAGCTGAAATTGGGATTGAGCCGTCCCAGAGGAGCCAGCCCGTCCGTGGTCTCGAAAACGGATTCGACGATCTCGAAACCACTGCAAATACAGCTCGTCTCGGTCGGCCCGTAGCAATTGATCAGCTTCGCCTTGCCGGCAAACGCGTCGTGGAACCGACGAAGCCGGGCCAGCGGAAACCCCTCACCGCCGAACATGAACCGGCTGATGCTCGGCAGCCAATCCGGGCTCAGAAGGTGCATGGAGTCCAGGAACATGAAGAGGGTCGGCACGGCGAAGAAGAACGTGCACTGATGCTTGGTGATCTCCGACACCAGCTCTGCGGGGGGCCGCCCCTTCAGCGCGTCCAGCGCGACAACCGCCGCTCCGTTCAGCAAGCCGGCATAGATGTCGAAGACCGAATTGTCGAAATAGATCGGGTTGACATTCGTCAGCCGGTCACCGGGTCCAATTCCAAGATCGTTCTTCGCCCAGGCGACCAGGTGAAGCACCCCTTGATGGGGGATGACCGCGCCCTTCGGTTCGCCCGTCGATCCCGAGGTGAACATGACATAGGCCGGATCGGCCCCGGTGATCAAGGACGTCAGCGGCAGATTGTCGTCTTCAAGCTGCGACAGGGCATGATGCAAGGCAGCCCGGGCACTTGCATCGCCGATCAATGTCCGCGGTCCAGCACCCTCGCGCACGCTGACGATCAGCGCGGGCCGGCATCGCTCCAGCATCAGCCGGGTACGTTCCTCGGGGGCCGCGGGATCGAGGAACGCATAGGGTGCTCCGATCTTGATGCAGGCGATCGCGAGCGCATAGGCCTCGGCGATTTTCGGCAATTCAAGGCACACCACGGCGCCCTTGTTGACGCCCCGCGATGTCAACCAGCGCGCCAACCGGTTTGCCAACTGGTTGAGCTCCGAAAAGGCAAAGCTATCGCCTTCGCAGTACAGGGCGACGACGTCCGGCGAGGACGCAACGACCTCTTCGAAATGCAGAGCCAGATTATGGGCGGTCATACCGACGCCTCGATCATTTCATTGTCGCCGGGATCGCCCGGCGCGTTCGACGAGGCCTGCACGATCTCGGCAAAATCTCGCTGGTTGAGCGCGATCACGGCCGCGGGCAATCTCGCCTCCGGAAACTGGGCCTGCAACACGCCCCCGAGCTCCATGCCGAGATGCTGAAGGAACGCGGCGGCCATCGGATCGGTCGCCAGCGGCCTGCCCTCACTTGCTCCCTGGTTCATGTCGGGCACGAGGCTGCTGTTCTCGCTGCCAGCTGAAGCAGCTTCGCGATCGACACGCAGCACCACGTCATAGCGATAGCGGGTCAGCTCGTAGCTTGATCCGCGCTTGAGCAGGATTTCCGCACCCGATATCCGCGAGATGGATCCGGAAATGCCCTGAAAATAGCGGGGATGGATCACCAACTCGCGCTCCTGGGCGATCGACAGGAAGATCTTTCGCGCGAGTGCGGCATCGATGGCACTCGAAACTTTCGCGGATTGAACTTCGCGATGGAACACCGGCAGGAGCTCGAGGTTACGAACGTCGCCGACGAAGATGCGCCCCCCAGGAGCCACCAGGCCCGCGGCTTGCTCCAAGACTGCGTGCAGGTATTCGATGCCGGGAAAGTATTGCACGACCGAGTTGAGCACCACTGCATCGAACGAATTCAGCGACAAGCCGCTCAAATCGGTGGCTTCCCGCTCGAGAAATTCGACATGCCGAAGCTCGGGCTTCGACTGTGCGAACGCACGCAGCCGCTGAACCGCTACCGGCGAGAGGTCGGTGCCGCAATATACGTCACAGCCGGGCGCGAGCTTTTCGACGAGCAAGCCGACGCCGCATCCGATCTCCAATACCCGCCTTGCACCAAGAGCACGAATCTGCAGGACCGTATGATCCAGCCAATCGATCATGTCGGGTTCGGGAATGGGCCTGTTGGTGAAGTTGCTGGTCCAACCGACGAATGACGGCACAACACCATCGGCATCATGGCGATACGCTTGATCGAAAGCGCGACGCCATTGCGCAACTCTGCGATCTGTCTCGGCCTGAAGACGCTTCGCCTTGCCGGCGCTCAGATAATCGGGGTCAATTGCGATGAAAGCGACCTCGGACTGGCCGCCGTGGCCAGGCTCGGCGCTGAAGAATGCATCCGCCACGCCCGGATGCGCCATCAATGCCCGTTCAATCTCGTTCACAGGCCGTGCAGGCAATGGAAACCTCCCTCGTGCGGGCGGCAAGCAGCGAACCCCTGAACATACCGAGAGCGCGCCTCGCGCGCGGAGCATCCCCACGCGTGCTGCGGAACTCGCTAAAATGCCGCCGACAATCTCTCGTATTTCTAGAGCTCGGCCGGTTAAGCAACCTTAAATGCGTCGCACGCATAGGATGCACATTTTCGGGCGGCTTACGCTCTCGGCATCGATGGATGGCCCTGATGACCGGATTGTTGCAGTCCACGTCCCGCCGGGCGGGTTCCATGTTCGGATGATGCGGCGGCCCCGGCATGCACGCAAAGAAAGACCCCGCAGGCCTGCGCCGCGGGGTCTTTGTTCAGCAATGTCTACCTCAGTGCGCCAGGATCGCCAGCAGCAGCAAGGCAACGATGTTCGTGATCTTGATCATCGGGTTCACCGCCGGGCCGGCCGTGTCCTTGTAGGGATCGCCGACGGTGTCGCCGGTCACGGCCGCCTTGTGGGCGTCACTGCCCTTGCCGCCGAAATGACCGTCCTCGATGTACTTCTTGGCGTTGTCCCAGGCGCCGCCGCCCGAGGTCATGGAGATCGCGACGAACAGGCCCGTCACGATCACGCCGAGCAGCATCGCGCCCACGGCCGAGAACGCCGCCGACTTGCCGGCCGCCCCGCCCCCCGCGATCGCATAGATCACGAAGTAGACGAAGATCGGTGACAGCACCGGAAGCAGCGAGGGGATGATCATTTCCTTGATCGCCGCCTTGGTCAAAAGGTCGACCGCCTTGCCGTAATCCGGCTTGTCGGTGCCTTGCATAATGCCCGGCTTCTCGCGGAATTGTCGGCGGACCTCCTCGACGATCGCGCTCGCCGCGCGGCCCACGGCGGTCATGCCCATCGCGCCGAACAGATACGGCAAGAGCCCGCCGAACAACAGGCCCACCACGACGTAGGGGTTGTTGAGCGAGAAGTCCGGTTTGACGCCGGCGAAGTAGGCGTGGTGCGCGGAGTCCGCAATGAAGAACTTGAGATCCTCGTTGTAGGCCGCGAACAGCACCAGGGCGCCGAGACCGGCGGAGCCGATCGCGTAGCCCTTGGTCACCGCCTTGGTGGTGTTGCCGACCGCGTCGAGCGCGTCGGTCGATTTGCGAACCTCCTTCGGCAGGCCTGCCATCTCGGCAATGCCGCCGGCGTTGTCGGTGACCGGACCGAACGCGTCGAGCGCGACGACCATGCCGGCGAGCGCCAGCATCGTGGCGGTCGCGATCGCGATGCCGAACAGGCCGGCGAGGCTGTGGGTGACCAGGATGCCGGCGATGATCACGAGCGCGGGTAGCGCGGTCGATTCCATCGAGATGGCGAGGCCCTGGATCACGTTGGTGCCGTGGCCGGTCACGGAGGCCTGGGCGATCGACTTCACCGGACGATAGTCGGTGCCGGTGTAGTATTCGGTGATCCAGATGATCAGCGCGGTGACGGCGAGGCCGACCACGCCGCACTCGAACAGCGCCATGCCGGTATAGTCGACGCCGGCGAGCTTGCCGAAGCCGATCAGGTAATAGATCACGCCGGCAATGCCGACCAGCGACAGGACGCCGGTTGCGATCAGGCCCTTGTAAAGCGCGCCCATGATCGACTGGCTCGGCCCGAGCTTCACGAAGAAGGTGCCGATGATCGAGGTGATGATGCAGATGCCGCCGATGGCGAGCGGCAGCGTCATCATGTCGGCGAGGATCGGCGTCTTGGCGAAGAAGATCGCCGCCAGGACCATGGTGGCGACCGCGGTCACCGCATAGGTTTCGAACAGGTCGGCGGCCATGCCAGCGCAGTCGCCGACATTGTCGCCGACGTTGTCGGCGATGGTGGCCGGGTTGCGCGGATCGTCCTCGGGAATGCCGGCCTCGACCTTTCCGACGAGGTCGCCGCCGACGTCCGCACCCTTGGTGAAGATGCCGCCGCCGAGACGGGCAAAGATCGAGATCAGCGAGGCGCCGAAGCCGAGCGCCACCATGGCGTCGATGACGACGCGGCTGTCAGGCGCAAGCTTCAGCGAATGGACCAGGAAGCCGAAATAGAGGGTCACGCCGAGCAGCGCGAGACCCGCCACCAGCATGCCGGTGATGGCGCCCGCCTTGAAGGCAAGCTCGAGACCACCCGCGAGCGACGTCGTCGCCGCCTGGGCGGTGCGCACATTGGCGCGGACCGAGACGTTCATGCCGATGAACCCGGCCGCCCCCGACAGGATCGCGCCGATGGCAAAACCGATCGCGACATAGAGCCCCAGGAAATAGGCAAGCAGCACGAAGATGACGATGCCGACCATACCGATCGTGGTGTATTGACGCCGCAGGTAGGCCTGTGCGCCTTCGCGCACCGCTGCCGCGATTTCCTGCATGCGCGGAGACCCCGCATCCGCGCTCAACACTGAAGACGTCGCCCAGATCGCGTAGACGACGGAAAGCACTCCGCAGAGCACAATCAACCATAATGCTGTCATGTGATTTTTTGCCTCAGATCCTTGATGAACGTACCCCCGGCGCCTTTTGTTTTTCCGTCGTGCGGTGCGGCGCCTTGATTTGAAAAAGGCCGCCCCTTGCCCGAAGGCGCGGCCTTAGTCGGTCACGACCTTGCCAAAATCAAATTGAGGGTGCAACGCCAGATAAGGCCGAAAAGCCGATCTCGGCAGGTATTTAGCCGGTCTTGGCAGCCCGGACGCCGGTTTGGAGCATTTCCTAGAAGTGGCTGTAGGACAGTCGCTTCAAGACCAGCTCCTGGCCCTGCCCGTCCAGGAAGCGCGGCCGCTCATGGCCCGCGACGATCGTGCCGATCGCCGTGACGGCAAGGCCTGCCGCCCGCCCCAAGGCAATCAGTGCGTCACCTTGCGCCGGCGGAACGGTGCACAGCACCTCGTAATCGTCACCCCCGGCCAGCAGCGTCTCGACGCCAACGACCTTGCCCGCGATCAGGCCGGCGGCTGCTGCCGAGAGCGGCACGCTGGTCACGTCGATCGTGGCCGAGACGCCTGACGCCGCACAGAGCTTGGTCAGATCTCCGGCCAGCCCGTCGGAGACATCCATCGCAGCCGTCGCATGCTCACGCACGCCTTGCGCGAGAGCATTGCGGGGCTGCGGCACGCGATAGCGCGAGATCAGAGTCTCGCGCGCGTGCGAATCGGAGGCCAGCGCATTCGCCACCGCGCCGCCCTTGAGCACATCGAGGCCAAGCGCGGCGTCGCCGATCGTTCCCGTCACCAGAATACGGTCGCCCGGTTGGGCGCCGGTGCGGCCGACCATCCGCCCCTGCGGCACGCGGCCAAAGGCGGTGATCGAGATCATCTGCGGCCCCGGCGTCGACACCGTGTCGCCGCCGAGCAGCGGACAGGCGAAGGTTTTCGCATCCTCGCCGAGCGCGTCCGCGAACGGCCTGAGCCAGGCGTCTTCCTTGCTGCGCAGCGCCAGTGTCAGCACGAAGCCGGCCGGCACGGCCCCCTTGGCAGCGAGATCGGACAGGTTCACCCGCAGCGCCTTGCGCGCGATGGTATCGGGCGGATCGGTGGCAAGATAATGCACGCCCTCCACCACCGCGTCGGTGGTGACGACGATATCGCTGCCGAGCGCCTGCAGGATGGCGGCATCGTCCACCAGCCCCAACGCGCCGGGATCAGTCGCCAGCGGCTTGAAATAGCGCGCGATGAGGGAGTCTTCGGCGGAGGGATTGTGCGGGCTGGTCATTAGCGTCCGCCACATACATCGCTGTCATCGCCCGGCTTGACCGGGCGATCCAGTACGCCGAGCCGCCTCTGCTCAAGCACCACCGCCGCGGCGTACTGGAGCACCCGCCTTCGCGGGTGATGACAGCGGAATATGGGGCAGCCACATCGCATCAATTCACCGCCCTGCGTCTCAATCTACCCCCGCCCGAACTCGTCACCGCGAAACTGGCGGCCGATCTGGTCGAGCACCGCGTTGACCATGCCGGTCTCCTCGCGGTCGACGAAGGCATTGGCGACGTCGACATATTCGGAGACGACGACGCGGCCCGGCACGTCCTTGCGGTGTTCCAATTCGTAGGCCCCTGCCCGCAGCACCGCGCGCAGGATCGCTTCGATGCGCTTCAACGGCCAGCCCTTCGACAGCGCCTCGTCGATCAGCGGATCGAGCTTCTTCTGGTCGCGCACGACGCCGGAGACGACGTCGCGGAAGAACGCCGCTTCCGCAGGGAGATATGTGTCGCCCTCGACCTCGTTGCCGAGCCAGTGGCTCTCGAACTCCGCAAAAATGTCGTTGATGCCGGCACCGCCGATATCCATCTGGTACAGCGCCTGGACGGCTGCGAGCCGCGCCGCACCGCGCCGATTCGCCTTCTTCTCCGTGCCAACCGGCGGCTTCTTGTTGTTATCGGCCATGATCAAGCCCGCGCCAGCCGGCGCTTTATGCGCAGCATCGCAATCGCGGCCCGCGCGGCGTCGCCGCCCTTGTTCAGCTCGCTGGCGCGCGCCCGCGCCCAGGCCTGCGCCTCGGTGTTGACGGTGAGGATGCCGTTGCCGAGCGGCAGCTTGCGCGCCACCGCCAGGTCCATCAGCGCGCGCGAGGATTCCTGCGAGACGATCTCGAAATGGATGGTGTCGCCACGGATCACGCAGCCGAGCGCGATCGCGGCGTCATACGGCTTGCCATTGGCGGCCGCGGAATCGATCGCGATGGCGATCGCCGCAGGAATCTCCAGTGCGCCGGGAACCGTGATGACGTCGTGGGTCAGACCGGCCGCCTTCAGCTCGGCCACCGCGCCTTCCAGCATCGCGTCCTGGAGATCGTCGTAGAACCGCGCCTCGACAATCAGCGCGCGCGCGCCGGAGATGTCGGTCTGGTCCTTCAGGGGTGCGCGCCGCGCGTCTGCCATTGCTCGATCCGTTGGAGTTTATCGACAGTCGCAGCAGCGGCGGCCGGAAATTTGAAGTCTTTGTAGTCGCCCGAACCGTCAATTCCAAGCAGGAAGTCGGGCAAAATGGCTCAGCGAAGTCCTCAGATGGACCCGGTCTCGGCCGCTTTCAATGCACGGGCCATACGCGTTGAATCGCCCCATGTCGACAACCAGATCAGCATATCGGTCAGGACGGAAATGACATCGCGCAACAGGCGCAAATTCGCCCGCCTCTCCCGCAAACTATCCTCAGCATGCCTGAGATGCGCGAGCTCCTCGGCCCTGATCGATAGGATCACGCGATACAGTTCTGGATCGCGCGCTGCGAGGAAATAAAGCTGATCGTCGAGATGGCGGTGAACCGCAGCCTCGACGGCCGCCGTGCAGGCCCATATTCCGGTGCGGCCGAGACAGGCGGTCAAGAATCCCAGCGCCCAGCCACCGCAGCTCCACAATTGCATGACCCGGCACGGCCGCGAGTTGCGCGGTGGCATTGCCGCTCGGAAAATCGCGCAATGATTACGCTCGTCCTGCAGCATTTCCGCGAGGGCAGGACAGCAATCCGGGACGAAGTGTCTGGCCATCCAGAGCTGCGCCGAATAGATCCTGACGGCCCCAAACTCGCCAGCATGGTTGACCCGCAGGATACGTGCGATCGTCCGTGCATCGCGCGCGGCGGGTCGTGAAAATTCCGAATGCTCTGGAGCCGTCGACACCACCGCCTCCATGGGCTTCGCCGCGCCTATGTCATTTCCGTCAGCCGCGCCGCATAGCGGGCCATCAGATCGACCTCGATATTGACCGTATTCCCCGCCTTCCAGCCGCCGATCGTCGTGACCGTCAGGGTGTGCGGGATGATCAGCACCGAAAAGCTCACGTCCTTCACCGTATTTACCGTCAGCGAGACGCCGTCGAGCGTGATCGAACCCTTGGTCGCGATGAACCGCGCCAGCTCCCGCGTCGTGGAGAGTTCGAACCGCGCCATGTCGGGCAGGTCCTCGCGGCTGACGAGGGTCGCGATGCCATCGGCATGGCCGGCGACGATATGCCCGCCAAGCTCATCGCCGATCTTGAGCGCACGCTCGAGATTGAGCCTGGTGCCGACCCTCCAGTGCTTGGCGGTCGTCAGCGCCAGCGTCTCGGCCGCGGCATCGACGTCGAACCAGGTTCTTTGAGCAGAGTCTTTGCCGCCTTCGACGCCGGACGCAACCACCGTCAGGCAGACGCCGTTGCAGGCGATCGAGGCGCCGTCGGCAATGGTGGTCTGGTCGTAGCGGCAGGCGATGCGCAGCCGGTGCAACTGGCCCTGCGCCGTCGGCGTGAAGCCGACGATCTCGCCGATATCGGTGACAATGCCGGTGAACATTACGCGCGCTCGTAGATGGTGAGAGTATCCTTGTCGAAGCTCTCGCTAGCATGAACCTTGTAAGCCTGCGACTGCGTGATTTTCGACAGGGGCAATGCAGCGAGCGCATCCACCCCGTCGACGCCCACCGCCTCCGCGCCGCGGAACAGCCAGATCTCGTCAACGAGGTCGGCGGCGATAAAGGACGCCGCGACGCGGCTGCCGCCCTCGACCATCAGCCGCGTGATGCCCTTCTCCGCCAGCGCATGCAGCACGGCCGCAAGATCGAGTCCCGAGGCGTTGCCGGGTGGCACGCGGATCACCTGGGCGCCGGCGGCACCGAGCCGCGTGGCGGCCGCGGCCTCCGCGAGCTCAGAACCCACCACCCAGAGCGGAATCTCGCGCGCGGAGCCCACGAGCCTGCTCGCGCCGGGAATGCGCAGGCTCTGATCGAGTACCACGCGCACCGGCGAGCGCGCGGCCATGCCCGGCAGGCGGCAGTCGAGCTGCGGATCGTCCGCAAGCACCGTGCCGATGCCGACCAGGATGGCGTCGCTCGAGGCGCGCAGGAGGTGCACCCGGTCGCGCGCCGCTTCGCCGGTGATCGCGACCGGCTTGCCCCCGGCCGCGCCGATCTTGCCGTCGGGCGAGACCGCGAGCTTCAGGATCACATGCGGGCGGTAATCCCTGATGCGACGGAAATGCCCGGCGTGGTCGAAGGCGGCTTCGCGCGCGCACAGACCCACATCCACCATGATGCCGGCCGCGCGCAGGCGTGCGTGGCCTTGACCTGCGACTTCTGGATTGGGATCCTCGATCGCGGCCACCACCCGCTTGATGCCGGCGGCGATCACCGCGTCGGCACAAGGTGGCGACTTGCCGAAATGCGAGCACGGCTCCAGCGTGACGTAGAGCGTGGCGCCGCGCGCGGCATCGCCTGCGAGCCGCAGCGCTTCAGGCTCGCCATGCGGCCGTCCACCAGGCTGGGTCCAGCCGCGGCCGACGATCACGCCGTCCTTGACGATGATGGCGCCGACGGCGGGATTGGGCCAGGTCCGTCCCTGCCCGCGCCTGCCGAGCGCCAGCGCAAGCTCCATGAAGCGCCGGTCGGCATCCCTGGACTCGCGCGCCTTCTGCGCGAATTGATCCTCCAGGATGCGGAAGATCATTTGCGGATCGCGGCGAGCCGCGCTTCCTCCTCACCGGAGAGCTCGCCGAGCACGTCGGCGAAATCCTTGGCCTCGCGGAAATTGCGGTAGACCGAGGCGAAGCGGACATACGCGACGTCGTCGAGCGTGCGCAGATGCTCCATCACGGTCTCGCCGATCACCTCCGAGGAGATTTCAGCCTCGCCCCCGGTCTCGAGCTCGCGCACGATGGTGGAGACCATCTTCTCCACCCTTTCCGGCTCGACCTGCCGCTTGCGCAAGCTGATCGACACCGAGCGCATCAGCTTGTCGCGGTCGAACGGAACGCGGCGGCCGTTGCGCTTGATCACCGTGAGCTCGCGCAGCTGCACGCGCTCGAAGGTGGTGAAGCGGAAATTGCAGGCGACGCACACGCGCCGCCTGCGGATCACGGAAGAGTCCTCGGTCGGACGCGAGTCCTTCACCTGCGTATCGAGACTGTTGCAGTTCGGGCAGCGCATCCGTTGACCTTGACCGGTTTTCTTGAGCCTTACTGATAGATCGGGAAACGGTCGGTGAGCGCCTTGACCCGTTCCTTGATCGCGGCTTCCACCAGCGGCGCCTTGCCGTCGGAAGATTGCGCGATCGCGTTGAGGACTTCGGCGATCATGCTGGCGACCTGCTGGAATTCAGCGACGCCGAAACCGCGGGTGGTCGCCGCTGGCGTCCCCAGACGAATACCGGAGGTGACAAACGGCGACTCGGGGTCGAAAGGAATGCCGTTCTTGTTGCAGGTGATGGCGGCGCGAACCAGCGCCTTCTCCGAGGCGTTGCCCTTCAGGCCCTTCGGCCTGAGGTCGACGAGCATCAGATGGTTATCGGTGCCGCCTGAGACAATGTCGAACCCGTGGCTCTTCATCGCTTCGGCCAGCGCCTTGGCGTTCTCGACGACGTTCTTGGCATAGACCTTGAAGTCCGGCCGCAGCGCCTCGGCAAAGGCGACTGCCTTCGCCGCGATCACATGCATCAGGGGGCCGCCCTGCAGGCCCGGGAAGATCGCCGAGTTGAATTTCTTGGTCAGCGCCTCGTCATTCCACAGCATCAGGCCGCCGCGCGGACCGCGCAGCGATTTGTGGGTCGTGGTGGTGGTGATGTGCGCGTGAGGCACCGGCGAGGCATGCACGCCGCCGGCGACGAGACCAGCGAAGTGCGCCATGTCGACCAGCAGGTACGCGCCGACGCTGTCCGCGATCTCGCGGAAGCGCTTGAAGTCCCAGGCGCGCGAATAAGCCGAGCCGCCGGCCACGATCAGCTTCGGCTTGACCTCCTCCGCCTGCTTGGCGACCGCGTCCATGTCGATGATCTGGTCCTCGCGGCGCACGGTGTAGTGCGCGGCCTTGAACCACTTGCCACTCATGTTGACGGGGGAGCCGTGGGTGAGATGGCCGCCGGCCGCAAGATCGAGGCCCATGAAGGTGTCGCCGGGCTGGAGCAGCGCCAGAAACACCGCCTGGTTCATCTGGCTGCCGGAGTTCGGCTGCACGTTGGCAAAGTTGGCGCCGAACAGCTTCTTGGCGCGATCGATCGCAAGGTTCTCGGCGACGTCGACCCACTCACAACCGCCGTAGTAACGCGCGCCCGGATAGCCTTCCGCATATTTGTTGGTCATCACCGAACCCTGCGCTTCCAGCACGGCACGGCTGACGATGTTCTCGGAGGCGATCAGCTCGACCTCGTGACGCTGGCGGCCGAGCTCGCCCTTGATGGCGGCTGCGATTTCCGGGTCAGCCTGCTCGAGCGAGGCGGTGAAAAACGAATCGGGCGCGGAGGCGGTTTTGGCGAAGGTCATCTTGCGAATATCTCCACCGCCGCAGCCTTTTGGCGGGCTACGGGCGGGTCTGGTGTGGCGATCGGAAGCGGCGTGCGCGATCTACCACATTGCCCGCAACAGGCCAAGGGTTTGCGGGTCGGGCCTGTGATTTATGCAAGATATGGTGGGATTGGAAATTTGGACGACCGGCCGGCATCCGGTCGTCCAATGCTCCCGAAAGGTCCGGGAAGGCCCGCTTTGGGCTCGAAACGCCGCGCGGTGCGACCGTCTGACTGGCCGGCCGAGCTCTAAAGCCCGGTATACCCCGCCTTCACGTGGTCCACGCTGCCGTCGAGCTGCCGCAGATAGGTCAGGCCGCAAACCGTCAACCTGTGGGTGTCCTTCTCGCCGGCTTCCATCAACGTGTTGAGGTAGTTCGTCACCTTTTCCCGCGCCTCCGCGCTCGCCGCAGACGTGCGGTTGGCGAGCAGGTCATAGGTATGCATGATCCGGTCGATGGCAGCTTCCATGGCACCCTCTGGTTCTTGCCGCGTTTGGGAGTTGAGATCAGGCAACCGCTTTGGCCTCGGACTGCGCCTCGAACCTCACGATGGCCTTGTTGGCCAACCTGATCTTGTTGAATTCGCCGAGCTGGAGCAGCTTGATGACGATCTCGAGCAGGCGTTGGTCGGTGACGAGGGTGTCCCGGATCGCGCCGGAGCGGCGAAGATAGTTCGCGGCGATGGCGTAGGCCTCGCTCACGAGTTCCACGTTCATCACCCCAACGCCACGCTCGACCAGCATCGTCAGCCTCCGATCCGGAGGAGATAAGCATCGAACCGGGAACTCGTTCCCTGGTGTCGGGGAATTTTTTCGCAACCGCGAAATAAAAACGCACCGGTCCGGACACAGCCGGGCCGGCGCGCTTGGGGAAGCTCAGGCACGTTCGGGAGGCTTGCCGGTCTTGTTGTGGGCCGGCTTGGCCAAATCCCGTCGAAAGAGCTCAGAGACGATACAGGATCTGGTCGGTCCAGAACCGCTCGAGGCGGTGCAGCGACTTGTTCAGGGTCGAGAACTCCTCGCCCGAGATGCCGCCGACCTGCTCGACCGTCTTGACGTGCTTCTGGTAGAGCGAGTCGACGATGCGGCGAACTTCCTGGCCCTGCGGCGTCAGGCGGATGCGCACCGAGCGGCGATCAACGCGCGAGCGCTGATGGTCAAGGAAGCCGAGCTCGACGAGCTTCTTCAGATTGTAGGAGACGTTGGAGCCGAGGTAATAACCGCGCGTGCGCAGTTCGCCCGCGGTCAGCTCCTTGTCGCCGATGTTGTAGAGCAGGAGCGCCTGCACCGAGTTGATGTCCGCACGACCGCGGCGATCGAACTCGTCCTTGATGACGTCGAGCAGCCGGCGATGCAGCCGCTCCACCAGAGTCAAAGCTTCCAGATAGAGCGTCTGCACCGAACCCTGCTGGCCGGAGACGCGCTCTGCGGTATCTGCCGCAGTTGCGACGGCTTTCATCATGACACTTCCCCTGTTGTCGTTTTTATCGACACTCATTCGACGAAACTTGTGTCCCGTCTGATAGGTGCAACTTAAGGGGCTCGTTTGAAGATCGGCTTAAATAAGAGAATAAAGAGATCATGAATTTAAGACAGTGAATTGCGGATTAAGCCTGTGCCACAAGCACTTTTCGCAATAGTCTGTTGACTCTCGCAAGGTCCTGTTCACCCTCCGTCCGCCCCGATTGTCGCATTCCAGAACAGCCCCGCCCCGTTTCGAAACGGCCGCGTAAGAGCTGTGGCGGAACACGCTGGTTAGCGAAAACTTACGTCGAATTTTACGCAACCAACCGTCAACCAAGCGCGACATTCTCGTGTCCCGGACCAGCACAGCGAAGCGGCGCGCAGAGCCGGGGCACGAGAGTTTGCTATGGCGGCCGTTCGCGTGCGGCCATCCAGGCCAGTGCGAGATAGGCAGCCAGCATGAAGGCTTCGACCCCGACCACGACCAGGCTGCCGCCGTAGATGCCCGGGAACATCAGCTCGATCACCGCCATCGACACCACGGTCGTGAGCCACACCACCGCGCCCCAGGGTGTGGCGAGCCAGAGGCCAACCGCTGCAACGAGTTCGATCACAGCGAAGTAGATGGTCGAGGCCTGCCACGCCATCGACTGGTTCTCGAAGGCCTCGTCCTCGCCGCCGACGAAGCCCGTCACCTGCGCCCAATGATAGAGGCCCTTGAGGATCGAGAGCAGCGCCATCACCCGCAGGAACAGCACGAGCCGGCGCGTCCAGACATTATCGTCGGATTCAGCCCGCTCCGACGAGATCGCCGCCACCGACATTGCGCTGTCTCTGGCATTGTCTCGAACGGCGTCCCTGGCACTGTCGCGGGCCGCATCGCGGGTGGAGATCTCGGACATGCCCCCTTCTGGCTGCTTTGCCCCGCAAAATCAATCGGCTGCCATCTTTTGCGGCACGTCAAGCCGCGGTGACGGGAACCATGCGAGCTGGTATAAGAATAATTCCAGCCGGAGGAAGAGTGATGGCGATCAAATACGGACGTCCGATCGAATTGCGCGAGGTCTCGCGCCGGGATGGCACTGGGGCCTCCCCTGCCCTCGATCTGACCGTCCGCCCGCGCCGCAACCGCAAGGCCGAATGGGCCCGGCGCATGGTGCGCGAGAACGTGCTCACGACCGACGATCTGATCTGGCCGCTGTTCCTGATCGACGGCAACAACAAGCGCGAGCAGATCGCCTCGATGCCGGGCGTCGAGCGTCTCAGCGTCGACCAGGCCGTGCGCGACGCCGAGCGCGCGATGAAGCTCACCATCCCCTGCCTCGCGCTGTTTCCCTATACCGAGCCGTCTCTGCGCGACGAGGAGGGCTCGGAAGCCACCAACCCGAACAATCTGGTCTGCCAGGCGGTCCGCGCGATCAAGAAGGAGTTTCCGGAGATCGGCATTCTCTGCGACGTCGCGCTCGATCCCTTCACCAGCCACGGCCATGACGGCCTGATCTCCGACGGCAAGATCCTGAACGACGAGACGGTCGCCGTGCTGGTGCGTCAGGCCCTGGTGCAGGCCGAAGCCGGCTGCGACATCATCGCGCCCTCCGACATGATGGACGGCCGCGTCGCCGCGATCCGCGAGGGCCTGGATCGCACCGGTCTGCTTGACGTGCAGATCATGGCCTATGCCGCAAAATACGCCTCCGCCTTCTACGGCCCGTTCCGCGACGCCATTGGCTCGGCCAAGACGCTCACCGGCGACAAGCGCACCTACCAGATGGACAGCGCCAACACCGACGAGGCGTTGCGCGAGGTCGAGCTCGACATCGCCGAGGGCGCCGACATGGTGATGGTCAAGCCCGGCATGCCCTATCTCGACGTCGTCCGCCGCGTGAAGGACACGTTCGCGATGCCGACCTTCGCCTACCAAGTGTCCGGCGAATACGCGATGATCGCGGCCGCCGCCAACAACGGCTGGCTCGACGGCGACCGCGCCATGATGGAGAGCCTGCTCGCCTTCAAGCGCGCCGGCGCCGACGGCGTGCTGAGTTATTTCGCACCGAAGGCGGCGGAGAAGCTGCGGGCACAGGGGTAAGCCCCAATGTCGTCCCGGCGAAGGCCGGGCGCCCCTGTCTCTTATCGTCGTCCTGGCGAAAGCCAAGACCCATACCGCGTGATCTATCAAGAGCACGCGGTATCGACACCGGCGAACGTACCAACCTCCAGCCTTCGCCAAACTTCTCCCTGGGGTAATGGGTCCTGGCTTTCGCCAGGACGACACTGAGGGGTGTGGCGCCAGCTCCCTCTCTCCCGGCTACCGCCGCCCCCGAATCGCCG
>NZ_JBVVPQ010000028.1:0-32500 GCF_055811695.1 Bradyrhizobium sp. MI1.3
TTACGGGGACTCGGAGTTGCCACTTCGCGCCACAACCTCTCCCTGGGGTAATGGGTCCTGGCTTTCGCCAGGACGACGTGGGAGAGGGACGTCGCGTCCCCGTCCCTCACGCCGGCACCGCTCACGCCTTGCCGTCGATCTCCGCGAACACCTCGCGCGCGATCCGAAAACTGTCGACCGCAGCCGGCATGCCGCCATAGATCGCGACCTGCATCAGGATCTCGCGGATCTCGTCGCGGCTGACACCGTTGGTGAGGGCGCCCTTCAGATGCGCGCGGAATTCGTGCTGACGATTGAGGATCGCGATCATCGCGATGTTGAGCATGCTGCGGGTCTTGCGCGGCAGCTCCTCGCGGCCCCACACGGTGCCCCAGCAATATTCGTTGAGCATCTCCTGGAACGGACGGTTGAAATCGTCGACGGTCTTCAGGGCGTTGTTGACATAGGCCTCGCCCAGCACCGCTTTGCGGACTTCCAGGCCCTTGTCATGCATCTTCTTGTCCATGGCGTTTCCTTTGCTTCTCTTGCGTTTTTCTTGGCTGGCGGCGCGGAAATTACGGGGTTGCGGCGGGTCAGTCACGTCCTCGTGTTATGCGGGAAAAGGGGTGTCTCCCGTACAGGAACGGATGCCTCAGTGCTGCCGTTGTGGTACGCTTCTCTACCGGGCAACCTGGAGAGTTGATTGAACGGCGTCACCCCCGACCCGTCAGACCCGATCCGCGATGGCGACGCTCTGTCGCGGCTGAAGCTGGCGCAAGCCCTGCAGCGGGCCACTTATGCCATCGCGTGGGAGCGTGCCTGGCCGAGTTTGGCGCGGCTTCTCACTGTCGTCGGCCTGTTCCTTGTGGTGTCCTGGGCTGGCCTCTGGCTGGCGCTGCCTTTCATTGCCCGCGCTATCGGGCTCGTGGTTTTCGCCGGCATCGCGATTGCCGTCCTGTTCCCGTTGAGTCGCTTTCGCTGGCCGAGCCGCGAGGAGGCGCTGGCCCGGCTCGACCGCGGCTCCGGCATCCGTCATCGGCCGGCCACCACGCTGACGGACACGCTGAGCTCGCAGGACCCGGTTGCGCAGGCATTGTGGCGGGCGCAGCGTGAGCGCACGTTGGCTTCGATCAAGCGCATCCGCGCCGGTCTGCCGAAGCCCCGGCTCGCTCTGCATGATCCCTGGGCGCTGCGCGCGCTGGTCATGGTGATGCTGGTTGCGACGTTCTTCGCCGCCGGCGACGAGCGCGCGATGCGGCTCGGGGCCGCCTTCCACTTGAACGGCATGCTGGCCCCGGCGAATGTTCGCGTCGATGCCTGGGTCACGCCGCCGCTCTACACCGGTAAGCCGCCAATCATCTTGTCGGCCGCGAACAAGGAGGCCGCGGCGCTGCCGGCCAGCGGCCCGCTTGCCGTTCCCGCTGGCTCGACCCTGATCGTTCGCTCCTCCGGCGGCAGCCTGGATGTTGCCGTCTCCGGCGGCCTCAAGGAGGTCGCGCCTACCGAAGCTGCGCCCAAGGGCACCAACGAGAAGCATTTTACCATCAGCGGCGACGGCACCGCGCATGTCCGTGCGCCCTCTGGCCAGCCGCAATGGGCGTTTGCGGCAACGCCGGATCGTGCGCCGACGATCGCGCTGGCCAAGGATCCCGAGCGCCAGGCCCGTGGCGGACTCCAGCTCACCTACAAGGTCGAGGACGATTACGGCGTCACCGGCGCCGACGCGCAAATCGGCCTGCGTCCCGCCGACGCCAAAGATGGTGTCAAGGATGGCAGCAAGGAGGCCGACACCAAGGCTGCCGCGCGGCCGCTATTCCAGCCTCCGCAATTCCCGCTCGTGCTGCCGAATGCGCGCACCCGCAACGGCGTCGGCCAGACGGTGAAGGATCTCAGCGAGGATCCCTATGCCGGCGCCGATGTCACGCTGACCCTCACCGCCAAGGACGAGGCCGGCAACGAGGCCCGGAGCGAGCCCTTCAACATGCGCCTGCCCGAGCGACTGTTCACCAACTCGCTCGCGCGCGCGCTGGTCGAACAGCGCCGCATCCTCGCGCTCGACGCCAACAAGAATTCGGATGTCTACGCCGCGCTCGACGCGCTGATGATCGCGCCCGAATTGTTCACGCCGGATGCGGGCTGCTATCTCGGCCTGCGCAGCCTGGCGCTGCAGCTGGAAGCCGCCCGCACCGACGACGCGCTGCGCGATGTGGTGGGAAGCATGTGGGCGTTCGCGGTCACCATTGAGGACGACGGTGTCGCCGGCAGCGTCAACGCCGCGCTGCGCTCGGCCCAGGACGCGCTCAAGCGGGCGCTGGAACGCGGCGCCAGCGAGGACGAGATCAAGGCGCTGACGCAAAAGCTTCGCGAAGCGATGGCCGGCAAGGTGCGCGATCTCGCCCGGCGCGCCGAGCAGAATCCGCTTGGACCGCGGCAGCCTTTCCCGGCAGAGGTTCAGCTCATCCTCGACAAGTCTGTCGAGCTGAAACAAAAGACCCAGAACGCCACGCCCGAGCAGCTCGAAGAGCTGGCGAAGCAGCAGGACGCGTTGCGCGAGCAGCTTCAGGCCTATCGCAAGTCGGCGAACAACCGGGCGAAGCCGGGCAACGACGGTGCCAACCAGTCGACGCGAGACCGTAAATGCGGAAGCTAGCACGCGTGCCAGTCTTGAAGGCGATCTCGATCGCCTGCCTCGCCTTCCTGTTGGGAGGCGTCTCGCCCGTGGCTGCCCAGCAGGATCAGGATGTCGATGCCCTGCTCGATGGCGCTGAAAAGGCGATGCAGGATTCCGGCGACAGCCTCAGGCAGAAGGAATCCGGCAAAAGCCTGAACAATCAATCCGATGCGATTCAGAAGCTCGAGGACTACAAGCGCGCGACGGAAAAGAGCCAATCCTCCAATCGCGATCGTTCCGTCATCACGCAGCGCGACCTCGACGAATTGCTGAAGCAAATCGAGAAGGCGGCGCGCGAAGGCAACAAAGAAGCGGCTCAGCGCATGCTCGAGCAGCTCGCGCAGATCATGGAAAATCTCCAGATGGCGCAGCCCGGGCAATCCGGCGACAGCGACATGGAGCAGGCGCTCAACGAGCTCAGCGACATGATCCGCAAGCAGCAGCAATTGCGCGACAAGACTTTCAAGCAGGGCCAGGATTCCCGGCGTGAGCGCTCGCGCGGCAAGCAGCAGGGCGACCAGTCGATGTCGGACCTCCAGCAGGATCAGCAGTCGCTGCGGGATCGCCTGAAGAAGCTGCAGGACGAACTCGCCAAGCGCGGCCTCACGCAGAAGGGGCAAAAGGGCCAGAAGAGCCAGGGCCAGAAGGGGCAAAAGGGTCAGCAGGGCGAGCAGGGACAGCCGGGCCAGGATGGCGATCAGGACGGCGACCAGGGCGATGACGACGGCAGTCTGGACGCCGCCGACGGGGCCATGGGCGATGCCGGCTCGCAGCTCGGCGAAGGCAATTCGGATGGTGCCGTGGACGCGCAGGGGAAAGCGCTCGAGGCCTTGCGCAAGGGCGCGCAGAAGATGGCCGAGGCGATGCAGCAGGGCGATGGCGACGGGCAGGGCGATGGTCCCGGCAACCGGCCCGGCCGCCAGCAGAGCGGCGGCAATCAGACCGATCCGCTCGGCCGCCCCCTTCACGGCCGCGATCTGAGCGACGACTACACGGTCAAGATCCCCGGCGAGATCGACGCCCAGCGCGTCCGGCGCATCCTCGAGGAGCTCCGCCGCCGCTTGGGGGATAGCTCGCGCCCGCAGATCGAACTCGACTATATCGAGCGGCTGCTGAAGGATTTTTGAGGCTGTCGCAGCTTTCGTAGCCCGGATGAGCGAAGCGATATCCGGGGCCGCCGGTCCCGCACGTCGCTGCGCTCATCCGGGCTACAAGCTACGACCCCGCCTGCTACCCCTTCTTCGCCGCCAGCGCATCCGCCACCGCCGTGCGGATGTCGGCGACCGAGAACGGCTTGGTCACGACGTCATGCACCAGCGCATTGAGATTCGAGGCGCGCTCGCGCTGGTCGGCAAAGCCGGTCATCAGCAGAATGGTCAAATCGGGGAAATCGCGTGCGACGGAAAGCGCCAGCGCGATGCCATCCATCACCGGCATCTGGATGTCGGTGAGCAGCAGGTCGAACTGGCCGCCCGCGCGGGTCAGGATCTCCAGCGCCTCGGCGCCGTCTTGTGCGGTGACGATCTCGTGCCCGTCCATGGCGATGGCGCGTGCCACCAGCTGGCGCATCGAATCCTCGTCGTCGGCGATCAGGATTTTGGACATGAGACGAACCTTGACCTGCGAAATCGATTATACGCTGCCGCCGGCGATGTCGCGCCGGTTGAAGAAGCGAACGTCGATATTGCGGCCCTCCGGGGGCGGCGAGGCCAGGCGCGAGCGGAAGAAGGCGCGCTCGCCGGGCTGTAGCACGGTCTGTTCCAGAACGGTGTTCCAGGCGTAGATTTCCGCGCCTTGCGCGTCGCGCACCGCGAAGCGCAACCGGGGAATGTCGAGCGGCTTCTTGCCCTGGCCCACGATCACGCCCTCGATCACCAGCACCTGCTTACCGTCCACGGTCTCGCTGGAGAGCTTGACGTCCTTGAAGGCCAGTGCGCGCAGGTTAACTTCGAGGCCGACCATCCTGTAGAAGGCGGCCGTCTGCGGCAGCAGTCGCACCATATCGCCGCGCCAGATCACCAGCGCCAGCACTAGCGCGCCCATGGCGGCGCAGGCGGTTGGCAGGCCGAAATGGGATTTTCGCGGGGCCGCGGTGGCGACTTGACGGCGCACTCGGGCGCCGCGGCGACGGCCGAACAGGCCTTGGAACCAGGACTGGTGCTGTTCGCCGACGACTTCCTCCTCGACGGACCGGGCAGCCGCCGACCATTCGTCTTCGGTGTCGCTGGTCTCCTGGTCCGGCCAGTCGCTGGCGATCGAGGGGCTGTCAACGACAGGCGCGTCAGCTGCGCCGTCGTCCTGGGCAAATGAGTTCCACTGCTCGGCGAGATCGGACTGGTCGTCGGCCCGGCTGGCTGCGGCCATGGCCGGGACAGATGCCTCCTCGATGGCATCCTCGGCATGGGCGACCCAGGTTTCCTTGCAACGGGAACAGCGCACGGTCCGGCCGTTCGCCCCAAGGCTCGCGGGCTTGATGGCGTAGGATGTCGTACAATGAGGGCAGACGATATGCATGGACGAGCCTTGATGCATGGACAAGTCTTGACGGTGACACGGTCGCGGAGAACCGAGAGGGAAAGATGCTACCAATTATGCTACAGGACGACCGTTAACGAACCGGAAACCATAACGGCCGCAAAACCCGTTGATCGCGCGGAGCGGAGCACAGCCGTGCGGCCCGCGGTCTCTCTCGAACGGAGCTGAGCTTGGTTCGGTTCGAAAATGTCGGATTGCGTTACGGCCTGGGGTCCGAGGTCCTGCGCGACCTCAACTTCCAGATCCCGGCGCATTCTTTCCAGTTTCTCACTGGCCCGTCCGGCGCCGGCAAGACCTCATTGCTGCGCCTGTTGTTCCTCTCGCATCGACCGACGCGGGGCCTCGTCAATCTGTTCGGTCACGACATCTCGCAGCTCGGCAAGGACGAAATCGCAAACTTGCGCAAGCGCATCGGTATCGTGCTCCAGGATTTCCGCCTGCTCGACCACATGACGACCTATGAGAACGTCGCGCTGCCGTTCCGCGTCATGGGCCGCAGCGAATCGAGCTACCGCAAGGAGGTCATCGACCTCCTGAAATGGGTCGGGCTCGGCGAACGCATGGACGCGCTGCCGCCGATCCTGTCCGGCGGCGAGAAGCAGCGCGCGGCGATCGCGCGCGCGGTGATCTCGCGACCGCAGCTGCTGCTGGCCGACGAGCCGACCGGCAGCGTCGATCCGACGCTCGGCCGCCGCCTGCTGCGGCTGTTCATCGAGCTCAACAAGTCAGGTACCGCCGTCATCATCGCCACCCACGATATCGCCCTGATGGACCAGTACGAGGCGCGACGCTTCGTGCTGCACCAGGGACGGCTGCACGTCTATGAGTAGGCCCGACGAGCGCGGCGTGCTGGTCGATCTCGGACAGGAGGGTCCGCCGCTTCCGGCTAGGGCGCGCAACATGTCGCCGATCGTGCCGCGCGCCTCGATCCACGGCCGCGCGCTGGTCGCCGTCGTCGCCATCATGACCTTCCTGGCGTCGATGACGACCGGCACGGTGCTACTGGTGAGCGCCTCCGCCGCCGAATGGCAGTCGGATGTCGCGAGCGAGATCACCATTCAGGTCCGCCCGCAGACGGGCCGCGATCTCGAACGCGACACCGCTGCGGTGACCGAGGCCATGCGCGCGCAAGCCGGCATCGTCGAGGTCAAGCCGTTCACGAAGGACGAGAGCGGCAAGCTGCTCGAGCCCTGGCTCGGCACCGGCCTGTCGATGGACGATCTGCCGGTGCCGCGCATGATCATCGCGCGCGTGCAGCCCGGCACCGCGCTCGATCTCGGTGCTCTGCGGGCCCGCGTGACCCAGGTAGCGCCCAGCGCCAGCGTCGACGATCACCGCGCCTGGATCGAGCGCATGCGCTCGATGACCAACGCCACCGTGCTCGCCGGCCTCGGCATCCTCGCGCTCGTCATCGTCGCCACCATCATCTCGGTGTCGTTCGCGACCCGAGGCGCTATGGCGGCGAACCGTCCGATCGTCGAGGTGCTGCATTTCGTCGGCGCCGGCGACCGCTATATCGCCAACCGCTTCCTGCGTCATTTCCTCAGGCTGGGGCTGGAGGGCGGCGTGATCGGCGGCGGCGCCGCCATGCTGGTGTTCGGCTTCTCCGAGTCGATTGCAGGCTGGTTTTCCGGCACCCCCGTCGGCGACCAGTTCGCCGCGCTGCTCGGCACCTTCTCGCTGCGGCCGTCCGGCTACATCGTGCTCGCGGTGCAGGCCGTGCTGATCGGCGCCATCACCGCGGTCGCCTCGCGCCAGACGCTGTTCGCGACGCTGAATGATGTCGATTGAGGCTGACAAACCGGACTCCACTTCGCCTCAAAACGTCCTAAAATCACCTCTGGGAAGGGATCACCGACATCGCATGACCGCGCCGACCGACGATCGATCGCCGAAACTGCCGCGCGGCTGGCTGCGCGCGACCGTGATGTCGACGATCGCGCTCGCCTTCGTTGGCGCGGCGGCGGGCTTCATCGCGTTTCTGTCGCAATTGCGCGGCGCCGAAATCGCGCCGGACCGCAAGGCGGACGGCATCGTGGTGCTGACCGGCGGCTCCTCGCGGGTGTCGGATGCGATGGAGCTGCTCGCTGCAGGTTACGGCAGGAGGCTCCTGATCTCCGGCGTGCACCCGACCTCGACGGCGAGCGACATCTCCCGGACGCTGCCGGAGAACCAGTCCTTCATGCGTTGCTGCGTCGATCTCGACCGCACCGCGGTCTCGACCCGCGGCAATGCCGCGGAAGCGCGGCGCTGGGCCGCGGGGCGCGGCTTCAAATCGCTGATCGTGGTCACCTCGAACTATCACATGCCGCGCGCGCTGGTGGAATTCTCGCATGCGATGCCGGAGACGACACTGATCCCGTTCGTGGTGGTCGGCGACAAATGGCGCGAGGAGCCGTGGTGGACCTCAGCGTCCACCTTGCGGCTGCTGCTGTCGGAATATGTCAAGTACATCGCGGCCGAGCTCAGGGTGCGGCTGGAGGATTTCGGGATTGACCTTTCGCCCGAGATGTCGGAGCAGCCTTCCGGGCTGCAGCCGAAGCGGCCCGCCACCGCACAGGCCAATTGATCGGTAACTGATCGGCAATTGATCGGATCCTTGATGTTCTTGATTTTCCTGCGATCGCTCGTGTTCAACGTGCTGTTCTACACCGTGCTGGTGTGCCTCGCGATCGTGGCGCTGCCGACCTTCGCATTGCCGCCGCGCGCCATGCTGAGGGTCGCGCAATGGTGGGCGAAGGCGACGCTGTTCCTGATGCGGGCGGTCTGCAACATCAAGGTGGAATTCCGCGGCCTCGAAAAGATTCCGACGGGACCATTGGTCGTCGTGGCGAAGCACCAGTCGTTCTGGGAGACGTTCGTCCTGCCGGGTTTTTTCGACCGTCCGATTTTTATCCTCAAACGTCAGCTCATGCAGATCCCGGTGTTCGGTCAGTTCCTGGTCAAGACCGGGATGATCGCGATCGACCGCAACGCCGGCGTCAAGGCGCTGCTGGACATGACGCGGCGTGCGCGGGAGGCGGTGCGCAGCGGCGGGCAGCTTGTGATCTTTCCCGAAGGCACGCGCCGCGCCCCAGGCGCGCCACCGGACTACAAGAGCGGCTTCGCGCAGATCTATTCGTCCTGCGGCGCGCCGTGCCTGCCGATCGCGCTCAATTCCGGCCTGTTCTGGCCGCGCCGCACCTTCATGCGCTATCCTGGCACGCTGGTGGTGGAGTTCCTCGATCCGCTGCCGCCGGGCTTGCCCAAGGACGAGTATCTTTCCCGTGTGCAAACGGCGATCGAAGACGCGACCGGCCGCCTGGTCGAAGCGGGTCGCAAGGAGCAGGAGCAGCTGATCGGCTCGGCGCCGAGCTATGCGCCGTCGGAGAGCTAGCGGTTTTCCCGATCGTCCACCGGAGCCGGCGCGTGCTGAGAATGCGCATCACCATGCAGCATCATGGCAAGCTGATGCAATGGCGCATCGCGAAAACCTTCGGCCTCGATCGCCTTCACCGTCGCGGTCACGTAGTCGCGGTTGGCGCCCGACTGGCCGTGGCCCTGGAGCACGTGCCGATGCTGGTCGGTGAGCGACAGCCGGCCGGCATATTGCACATGGCCGCGGTCGACGACATAGGCGAGCGCGGAGACGCGCTGCCGCGCGTCGTTCTCCAGCCAGACCGAACGCATGACTTCGCGATAGACCGACGTCACCTGCTCGCGCGCGCGCAAATAGGCGACGACGTCGGCGCGGTTCTTTTCGGCGACGCGGAAGGCGATGCCGCGGCAGGCGCCGCCGCGGTCGAGGCCGAGCACCAGACCCGGCTTCTCCGGCGTGCCACGGTGGACGAAGGAATAGACACAGAGCGCGCGATGCTCGCCGACCAGCCGCGCCGGGACGCGCTCCTCGAATTCGAAGCCCGGCCGCCACATCAGCGAGCCGTAGCCGAACACCCAGAGGTCGCCTTTGGCAGTGGTGACGGAGGGAAGGGTGATTTCCGACATTTCGGGCACGGCTACCAGAACCGCGCCCTCAAGCGAAGCGAATTCTCCGCCTTTCGTCGCAGACTTACCTCGCTTACATTTGACAAAATCAGGGATCAAAGGGTCGCCGCATGTCCGATATGACCGTTGCCGCAGGCCGGCGCTCCCGTTGGGGCCTTTTCATCGCCCCTGTCATCCTCCTGATCCTCGCGGTGGCGTGGAGCGGCTTCTGGTTCTATGCGGCGTCGCAGGCCGAAATCGCCGCCGACGCCTGGCGCGCGCAGGAGGCCAAATCCGGCCGCATCTATGATTGCGCCAAGCGCTCGATCGCGGGCTTCCCCTTCCGCTTCGAGGTCCAGTGTTCGGGCGCCAGTGTCGCACTGGTGTCGCAGAACGCCAGCAAGACGCCGTTCACGGCGAAGCTCGACAACATCCTGGTCGTCGCCCAGGTCTACGATCCCAAGCGCGTCATCGCCGAATTCACCGCTCCCGCGACGCTCACTGACGGCGTCACGCAAAGCACCTTCATCGTGAACTGGAGCAAGGGTCGCAGCAGCGTGTTCGGTCTGCCCGCCGTGCCGGAGCGCGCCTCCATCGTGTTCGAGGAGCCGACCGTCAATCGTGTCGACGGCAGCGTGCAGGTGCCGCTCGCACGCGCGAAACAGGTCGAACTGCACGGACGCCTCGCGGATGGATCGCCGTCCGATCATCCCGTGATCGAGACCGTGCTCCAGATCGCGCAGGGCAGCATCCAGGGCGTTCATCCGCTGCTCGCCGAGCCGTTCGAAGCCGATACGCGGGCGAAGATCACCGGACTGTCCGACCTCACGCCAAAGCCGTGGCCGCAGCGCTTCCGCGAGATCCAGGCCGCCGGCGGCCATATCGAGATCGTGCAGTCCCGGATCCAGCAGGGCGAGATGATCGCGGTTGCGGCCGGCACGCTCGGGCTCTCGGCGAACGGCCGTCTCGACGGCGAACTGCAGATGACGGTGACGGGCCTCGAGCGCGTGATCCCCGCGCTCGGCATCGAGAAGATGCTGGAGGAGGGAGTGCCGCAGGCAACCCTCGATCGCGTCGCGCCCGGCGTGAAGTCGCAGGACCTGAACAATCTGTTCGGCGCGCTCGACCGCGCCGTTCCCGGCCTCGGCAAGGTCATCAAGCAGAACGCCAATGCCGGCGTTGCCGCCGGCATCAATTCGATCGGCACCGAGAGCACGCTGGAAGGCAAGAAAGCTCGCAGCTTCCCGCTGAAGTTCGTCGACGGCGCCGTGCTGCTCGGCCCGGTCAAGGTCGGTCAGATCCCGTCGCTTTATTAGTTCGTGAATTCATCAATCTGCCGGGCGGACAGCTCGGTCCGCCTGACGCTTCCGAAGCTGTGAACAGATCGCTTCCGAAGGGCGTCTTGTCGTCGCCGGTGACGCAACCTGCGAGGTCCTCTCCTGCGTCGGGCGAGGAGTGCGTCAGCGCGTCTGGACAGGAGACGTTCTGCCGCCCTATTGAAGACCAACTGACGGCTCTAAGGTCGCGCCCAATTATCTGGGGTTCGGGGGAAACAATGCACGCGTTGAATTGTCTCGTGGCAGCATCGCTGCTCGTCGCCTCGCTTCAGACCGCAACCGCCAAGAATGGCGAGCATTGGGTGGTGTCCTGGACGGGCGCGGTTCAGGGCCCATACCCCGTCGGCAATCCGTCTGCCCAGCCCGAACAGAAATTCGCGTTTCCCGAGCCTGCGGCCGGTGCGCGGGATCAGACCTTTCGTCTGATCGTGCGACCGGATATCTGGGGCCGTCAGGCCCGCATCCGGCTCAGCAACGCCTTCGGCACCAAGCCCGTCACGTTTGACGGCGTTTTCGTCGGCCTGCAATCGGGCAGTGCCGCGTTGATCCGCGGCTCCAACACTCCCATTACGTTCGCCGGCACGGCTTCCGTTACGGTGTCACCGGGGAATTCGGTCTGGAGCGATGCGATCGCGCTGCCGTTTGCAAAGCGGCCTGATGACCTCGCCGGCCGCCGGCTTGCGGTCAGTTTTCATGTTGCCGGCCAGAGCGGTCCGATGACCTGGCACGCCAAGGCGCTGACCACCTCCTATGTCAGTGCGCCCGGCGCCGGCGCGAAGGGCGCCCTCGAAGACGAGGCTTCCTTCCCCTATGCGACTGCGTCGTGGTTCTTTCTCGATGCGATCGAGATGACTGCGCCTGCCGATGCCTTTGCCGTCATGGCGTTTGGGGATTCGATTACCGACGGGACCGCTTCAACCATGAATGGCGACGATCGCTGGCCCAACGTGCTGTCGCGTCGCCTGAAGGCGGTCTACGGCAACAAGGTCGCCGTCGTGAATGGCGGCATCGGTGGCAACCAAATCGCAGGCCCCGCCGAATATGGTCCCGACAAACCGTACGCGGGCGGCCCCGCTTCGGGCCAGCGGCTCGATCGCGACGTGCTGTCGCTGTCCGGCATATCCAGCCTGATCTGGCTGGAAGGCATCAACGATTTCAGCAAGAACGGCAATTTCACGGCCGACCAAGTCATCGCCGCGATGAAGGATGGTGTCGCGAGGCTACGTGCGAAATGGCCGCAAGCCCGGATCATTGGCGCCACCGTCGTTTCGGCATTGGGCAGCACCAGCGCGGCACATGGTTTCCCCGAGCAGGATGACAAGCGCAAAGCGCTCAACGCATTCATCCGTAGCTCGGGGACATTCGACGGCGTGATAGATTTTGATCGTGCGACGCTCGATCCGGCCTCGGGTGGCCTCAAGCCGGAGTTCGTTCCCGAAAGCACGACCGGCGGCGCCGGCGACAAGCTTCATCCCAACCGCACCGGATATCTGGCGATGGGACAGGCCATCGACCTCGATCTGTTCAAGCCGGGAAAGTTTGATCGCAGCGCGAAGCAGTAGGATGAATTCAGAGTTGCCTGTCTCCATTCATCGCCCTCAGCTGTCGTAACTCCCTCCATGCAGGTTACGAGCTGAACTCACGGCCGCTTCGCCGGATCGTGATGACCCGCCGGGAATGCGGAGCCGCAAAGTCCGCTCTCTCTCCATGTCGGCCGCACGTTGAGGCGGTCGCCCAGGCAGGAGAGATATCATGACGAAGTCCAGGCTGTTCATTGCCGCTATCGCCATCTCGACCACGCTCGCGACGCCCGCGTTCGCGCAGTGGGAATGGCAGTCGCAGGAGCCGGCCGCATACGCCTCGATGTATCCTAATGGTGATCGCAACATCTCGAATCCCACGACGCGGGAGACGATGGCATTCGTCCCCTCGCGGAAATCAC
The DNA here is from genome assembly GCF_055811695.1 of Bradyrhizobium sp. MI1.3. NCBI lineage: Bacteria > Pseudomonadati > Pseudomonadota > Alphaproteobacteria > Hyphomicrobiales > Nitrobacteraceae > Bradyrhizobium > Bradyrhizobium sp. MI1.3. The sequence continues at coordinate 12,428 of NZ_JBVVPQ010000028.1, forward strand.
CGCGCCCCACGGTGATGCGCGCGACCAAGGGCAAATAGTCGCCATCCACCACTTGCCCGTCGCGAACTGGGCCTGGTCATGCCCCGGCCGGGCCCAATGCGCATTACCTTGAACGTGGCCTTGGACAATCGCGACAGTCGCGCGTGCGGATCGGGGGCCAACGAAAATATTCCGAACAGGATCGTCAGGAAAACGTGATGCAGAAGATGCACCTCGCCGCGAATAACCGCAGCCGCATTCAAATCACTCCACACCAGGGAAGCATGCAGGCGCCGGAGACGGCGCGCGGAATCCAATCCGCTTCCCAAATGGAGGAAGCTTCAAGTGCGGATCATCAATTGCGGACTGATGCTGGGTATTCTCGCTGCCTGTTCAGGGCAGGCGCGTGCCGACGACAATGTCACAACCGAAATCCAGTCGCTGAAGGCGAAGCTGAAGGAGCTCCAGCAGCGCGTGGACTCCGAGGCGCGCAAGACGCGGCAGGTTGAAGCGCAGGCGAAGGCCGTTCAGTTACCAGCAAGTTACAAGGCGCTCGCCGCCGATCCATGTGCGGCCGGCAAGGTCTGCTACAAGGGCGTGACGTTGACATTCGGAGGCTGGGTCGATCTCACCGGCATCTACCGCTCACGCAATCTCGCTTCCGATACCGGCTCGGTCTACAACTTCATCCCCTATCAGCAGAGCCGCAATTTCAACATCCCGGAAACGCGCTTCTCCGCGCGCCAGAGCAGGTTCTCGGTGTTGGCCGAAGGCAATGCCGATGCCGACACGCACCTCGCTGGTTACGGCGAGATCGATTTCGAAGGTGCGGCTCAGACGGCGAACTCGGTGGCGACCAACTCATTCAATCCGCGCATGCGGCAGCTCAGCCTGGAACTGGACCGCACCGATCTCGGTCTTCACTTCCTCGCCGGGCAATCCTGGTCGCTCAACGCGCCGACCAAGTCGGGCATCGATCCTCGCGGCGTCGATGCGCCCGGCGTGATCGACTTCGAATCCGTCCCGGGATTTCTTGCGGCACGGCAGCCCGGGCTGCGCGTCTGGCAGGACATCGGACCGGAGTTCAAGCTGGCTGCGTCGGTCGAGAATGCCCAGACCGCGTTCTTCGGCGGCAACGTCCCGGCTGTCGGCACACCCGCCATTGGACCCCAGGGCGTGCTGAACCCGAACCTTCAGGTCAATCTGACCGGTCCCGGCGGCAGCTTCTTCAACAACCTCAACAATGTCAGTCTGAATCAGGTGCCCGACGTCACCGTCAAGGCAGCCTGGGACCCACGGCTCGGGCCCACCAAGCTGCATGTCGAGGCGTGGGCGCTCTACCGCCAGCTGTTCGATCGCTTCAACAACGCCAACCACACCTACGACACCGGAAGCTTCGGGGGACACATCTTCGCCGAACTGATTCCGAAAACCCTCGATCTTCAGCTCTATGGCTCGCACGGCGTGCTGGGCCGCTTCACGGCAACGCCGTTCCCCGACGCGGCGGTGGCGCAGGACGGCACCATCCTCCCGCTGACGATCACGGCGGCCGCCGTCGGCCTGATCTGGCACGCGACGCCCAGCCTCGATGTCTACTCCTATGCAGGCCTCGAAAAGGCCAAGGCGAATTTCGCCAATGTTGGAACGGTGCCCTTCGGCTACGGCAATCCGCTCTACAACAACACCGGCTGCTTGACCGAGAATTCGCCGGCCGCGACCTGCAACGGAAACACCAGGGAGGTCCGGCAGATCACGGCCGGGATCTACGACACCATCTACCAGGGCAATTTCGGTACGCTCAAAGCCGGCCTGCAATATTCCTACACGCAGCGGTTCGCATTCGCCGGCGTCGGCGGCGCCCCGAAGACGGACGACAACGTGGTCATGACGCAGATCCGCTACTATCCGTTCTAGTCACGGAGCCACGCGGGCTCGTAGCCCGGATGGAGCGAAGCGCAATCCGGGAATCTTGCCTCAAGCGACGGAGGTCCCGGATTACGCTTGCGCTCCATCCGGGCTACTTCAGTGCTACGGCTTGTTGCCGAGCTGCGCATGCGGCCGGCCGAAGTCGGGCGCCGCCGAATCCTGGCCGATCTCGACAATGCCGCGGCGGATGGCGCGGGTGCGGGTGAAGTGGTCGAACAGCGCCTCGCCGTCGCCGCGGCGGATCGCGCGGGTGAGCTTTGCCAGATCCTCGGTGAAGGTGCCGAGCATCTCCAGCACGGCTTCCTTGTTGGCGAGGAAGACGTCGCGCCACATCGTCGGATCGGAGGCGGCGATGCGGGTGAAATCGCGAAAGCCGCCGGCGGAGAACTTGATGACCTCGGACTCCGTCACCTGCGCCAGTTCGTCGGCGGTGCCGACGATGGTGTAGGCGATCAGATGCGGCAGATGGCTGGTGATCGCGAGCACGAGATCATGATGATCCGGCGTCATGATTTCGACCTTGGCACCCATCGCCGCCCAGAACGCACGCAGGCGATCGGTGGCAGCCGCATCGACGCCCTCCGGTGGGGTGAGGATGCACCAGCGGTTGATGAAGAGCTCGGCGAAGCCCGAATCGGGGCCCGAATGCTCGGTGCCTGCGACGGGATGCGCCGGCACGAAATGGATGCCTTTCGGCAGATGCGGCGCCATATCCCTGACGATGGCGCCCTTGACCGAGCCGACGTCGGAGATGATCGCGCCGGGCTTGAGATAGGCGGCGATTTCCTGCGCCACCGGCCCGCAGGCGCCGACGGGAATGCAGAGGATGACGAGATCGGCATCCTTCACCGCTTCCGCATTGGTCGCCACGACCTGATCGACAATGCCGAGCTCCATCACGCGTGCGCGCGTCTTCTCCGAGCGCGCGGTGGTAACGATCTCGCCAGCCAAGCCCTGGAGCTTCGCAGCGCGCGCGATCGAGCCGCCGATCAAGCCGAAGCCGATCAGCGCGACGCGCTCGAAGTGCGAGGTCGCGCTCATGTTCCGGCCATGAAGTCGCGCAGGCCCTCGACGACGAGGCGGTTGGCCTCCTCGGTGCCGATGGTCATGCGCAACGAATGCGGCAGGCCGTAGTTCTTCAAGCCGCGCAGCACCAGCCCGCGCTTGGTGAGGAAGGCGTCGGCTGCGTCCGAGGTCTTTCCCTCCGTCGGGAAATGGATCAGCACGAAATTGGCGACGCTCGGCGTCACCTTCAGGCCGAGCTTGCCGATCTCCTCGGTCAGCCAGTTGCGCCAGGTCTCGGTGAACTGCTTCGACATCGCCTGATGCGCGGTGTCCTCGATCGCGGCAACGGCAGCGTACATCGCCGGCGTCGACACGTTGAAGGGACCGCGGATGCGGTTGACCGCGTCGATGATGTGTTCGGGGCCGAACATCCAGCCGATCCGCAGCGCCGCAAGACCATGGATCTTGGAGAACGTGTGGGTCACGACCGTGTTCTCGGTGGTCGCCACCAGCTCGATCCCCATCTCGTAATCGTTGCGCGAGACGTAGTCGCAATAGGCTGCGTCCAGCACCAGCAGCACGTGCGAGGGCAGGCCGGCGCGCAGGCGCTTGACCTCGTCGAACGGCAGATAGGTGCCGGTCGGGTTGTTGGGGTTGGCGAGCCAGACCAGTTTTGTGCGCGGCGTGACGGCTTTCAGGATGGCGTCTACATCCGCGGTGAGGTTCTTCTCCGCCGCGACGACGTTCCTGGCGCCGACCGCCATGGTTGCGATCGGGTAGACCAGGAAGCCGTGCGTGGTCGAGATCGCCTCGTCGCCATGGCTGAGATAGGTGTGGGCGAGCAGATTGAGGATCTCGTCCGAGCCGGCGCCGCAGATGATGCGGTTGGGGTCGAGCCCGAAGGTGCGCCCGATCGCTTCGCGCAGCACGCGCGAGGTCCCTTCCGGATAGTCTTCCAGGTGATCCGCCACGTTCTTGAACGCCTCGATCGCCTTCGGCGAGGGCCCGAACGGCGTCTCGTTGGCCGAGAGCTTGAACACCTTGCGACCGGGCTCCGCCACCGGAGTCTTGCCGGGCGTATAGGGCGCAATATCGAGAATGCCGGGATTCGGCACTGGGCGGGACATCTTCAACTCCGGAGTGGCTTAAGCGGTTCGCGACTTACGATTTCGGCCCGGTCGGGGGCACCGTATAGCGCGTTGCGTGGCTGCCGACGAGGGCCGTGGAGCGCACCGAGGCCCCCGCTTCGATCAGGGCAGCCTTGATCTTGTCGAGGCTGCTCGTCGCGGTGACCGAGACCAGCAGCGCGGCGCCGTCGAAGGCGGTGTCGGGCACCGCCACGATCTCGGCGAGCGGCGACAGGGCGCGCGCAACTTCGGCGTTCCACCCTGACACGCGTACGCTGAAGGTCTCGACCTCCGTCACCAGGGCGCTGTCGGCGACGCGCGAGACCGCGAACACCGGCAACGCCGCCGGATGGTCGGCGCGCTCGACAAAGGGTAGCCGCGCGATGATCTTTGGCGCGCCGGCTTCTTCCAGCGACAGCCACCACGGCGTGCGGCTCGAGGTTGCCGAGACCAGCGCAAGGTCGCCCTTGGATTTCGCGACGGCCTCGACCGCCGCCTGCGCGCTGAAATGCGCGACGTAAGGCACGGTGAAGCCGAAATGGAATCGCGCGGAATCGCGCATGGCCGGCTCGCTTGCCGAGATGTCGGCGTGCACCGAGAATGGCGCCTGGACGTAAGTGAACGTCGCGATGATCACGCGCCAGATGCTCTCGACCGTGTCGAGCGGCAGGATGCCGCGATGGCGCTGGACGAGGTCACGCATCATGGCGGCCTCGCGCGCGGGACGGAACGCCGAGCCGACCTCCTGGGTCTGCTTCACCTGGATCAGGCGGTCGATGATGTCGCCGCGCTGCATCAGCAGGCGATGCATGCCCTCGTCGATCGCGTCGATCTCCTTGCGCAATTCCTGGAGCGATGGTGGCGCGGGCGGACGTTGGGACATGTCTGACAGGTGCTGTTGAGGGGCGTTCCAATGCGGATCAGTCGAGCCGTCACCGCTACGATGGATGTCCTGATTAGGCAGTCGGGGCTGCGAAAGCAAAGAGAAATGCAAAGGGAAATCGGGCCCTTTCCGCCGGCGGCGCGGCAGGCGAATTTGGTCGATCCGGGCCGCGACTTGACGAAAACCGTCCAAGACGGTAGTTTTTATCCGTTCCGTGGTCATTTGAGCCGGCCGGCTTGCAGCCACGTTAAAAAACTCGCTAAACAGGCCGGGGACCCTTTCGATCCCGGCCGAACCTATCGTTCAGGCCGGGTTTTTCATGGCCTGATGTCAATGCGGTCACTTCTACGATCGCAAACGAGGTCGATGGTCAGATGGTTGGCGTCCAGTCAATTCCCAGTCCCGCGATCACTGCCGACGAGCGGTCGCACGAGGTGGATCGTCCGAGCTCGCAGGTTGCGCAGTTCGGCACGAAGCAGCCGCTGCAGCTCGATTGCGGTGTCGATCTCAGCCCGTTCCAGATCGCCTACCAAACCTACGGCGAGCTCAATGCCGATCGCTCCAATGCGATCCTGATCTGCCATGCGCTGACCGGCGACCAGCACGTCGCCAATGTGCACCCTGTCACCGGCAAGCCCGGCTGGTGGGAGACCTTGGTCGGCCCCGGCCGACCGCTCGATCCCAGCGAGTATTTTATCATCTGCTCCAACGTGATCGGCGGCTGCATGGGCTCGACCGGTCCGGCTTCGATCAATCCCGCGACGGGCAAGGTTTGGGGCCTCGATTTCCCCGTCATCACCATCCCCGACATGGTGCGCGCGCAGGCGATGCTGATCGACCGGCTCGGCATCGACACGCTGTTCGCAGTCGTCGGCGGCTCGATGGGCGGCATGCAAGTGCTGCAATGGACTGCGGCGTATCCGACTCGGGTATTCTCCGCGCTGGCGATTGCCTGCTCGACACGACATTCGGCGCAGAACATCGCGTTCCACGAGCTTGGCCGTCAGGCGGTGATGGCCGATCCCGACTGGCACCAAGGCGGCTATGCCGATCACGGCATCCATCCGCATCGCGGGCTCGCTGTCGCTAGGATGGCGGCGCACATCACCTATCTTTCGGACGCCGCGCTGCATCGAAAATTCGGCCGGCGCATGCAGGACCGCGAGCTGCCGACCTTCTCGTTCGACGCCGACTTCCAGGTCGAGTCCTATCTGCGCTACCAGGGCTCGTCCTTTGTCGAGCGCTTCGACGCCAACTCCTATCTCTATCTGACCCGCGCGATGGATTATTTCGACATCGCCGGCGACCATGGCGGCGTGCTGGCGAAGGCGTTCGCGGGAATCCAGACCCGCTTCTGCGTGGTTTCTTTCACCAGCGACTGGCTGTTCCCGACCTCGGAATCGCGCGCGCTGGTGCACGCCCTGAATGCGTCGAGCGCGCGGGTGTCCTTCGCCGAGATCGAGACCGATCGCGGTCACGACGCGTTCCTGCTCGACGTGCCCGAGTTCTTCGACATTGCCCGTGCCTTCCTGCAGTCGGCAGGCAAGGCGCGCGGGCTTACCGCCAGGACTGCTTAACAAGGACGGCTAGTCATGTCTGTACAGGAAGCGCTGCCGCTGGGCGGCCTTGCGACCGGGCAGCCCGGCGATTTTCGCGCCGACCATGTGCTGGTGGCCGAGATGGTCAAGCCGGGCTCGAAGGTGCTCGACGTCGGCTGTGGCGAGGGCGACCTGCTCCAGCTGCTGGAGACCCGCGGCATCGACGGCCGCGGCATCGAGCTGTCACGCGAGGGCGTCAACCGCTGCGTCGCCAAGGGTCTTGCGGTGGTGCAGGGCGATGCCGACACCGATCTCGTGAATTATCCCGATGACGCCTTCGACTACGTGATCCTGTCGCAGACGTTGCAGGCGACCCGGCAGCCGAAAGTGGTGCTGGAGAATTTGCTGCGCATCGGCCGCCGCGCCATCGTGTCGTTCCCGAATTTCGGCTTCTGGAAGATGCGGCTCCAGCTCCTGATCGGCGGCCACATGCCGCGCACGGAGAATCTGCCGGCAAGCTGGTATGACACCGCCAACATCCATTTCTGCACCATCAAGGATTTCGTCGAGCTCTGCGACGCGATCGACGTCAAGATGGAACGTGCCGAGGCGCTCGACCTCTACGGCCGCCCGCTGCGGCTGCGGATGCCCTGGTGGGTGTGGAATCTGTTCGGCGAGCAGGGCGTGTTCTTGCTGACGCGAGGCGGCAGGAAATAGGATTCCCGTAGCCCGGATGAAGCGTAGCGCAATCCGGGATTCTATCCGCGGAGGCGAAGGCCCCGGATTTCGCTTTCGCTCCCTCCAGGCTACGCGACGGAGCGTGTGGCGACGCCTTCGCGCTAATGCGCCGGCAACGACCGCGCATCGCGCGCCGGCCATCTTCCCGCTTCCACCAGCGTGACGAACCGTTCCACCGTTTCGTTGAACAGCGCGGGCTCTTCGAGATTGAGCACGTGGCCGGACTTCGGAAACATGGCGAGCCCTGCCGCAGGCAGATGCTTCTTCAGGAACAGGCTTGCGCCCACGCACGGATCGTCCTCGTCGCCGCAGATGATGAGTGCCGGCGTCGCGGCGGCTCTGATCGCATCCGTCATCGTAAAGATCGAGGGACGTCCGGCCTGGAAGCCGCGCATCGTCCGCGCCGATCCCTTGGCGTCGTGCCGCGCCAGCGCGGCATAGAAATCGGCGTGGCCGCGCGGGTCCTTCGTCAGGAACGGAATCCGGCTCGGCGCCTCGCGCGTGACTTTTGCGACTTCGGCTGAGCCGAGCATCTCGAATTGCTCCGCGTTGGCGCGGCACTGCCGGCGCCAGGCGTCGAGGTTCTCGATCTCCGAGCCTGAGCCGACGCCGGCGAGCGTCATCGACAGGGCACGTTGGGGCGCGTTGAGCCCGATCTGGAGCGATGAATAGGCGCCCATCGAGAGGCCGACGAAGTGCGCGCGATCGATCTTCAGATGATCGAGCACCGCGAGCGCATCGGTGTAGAAATGCGTGTAGCCGTAGACCTCGCCATCAGGCACGTCCGATGGCGTGTAGCCGCGCGCGGAATAGGTGATGCAGCGATGGCCGCGCGAGAAGTAGCGCATCTGCGGCTCCCAATTGGTGTAGTCGGCGGCGAATTCGTGCAGAAAAAGTATTGGCGTGCCCGTGCCTGCTTGTTCGAAATAGAGGCGGCAATTGTCCTTCGTGAGGGCGTGAGGCATCCGGTTTTCTCCCAGAGGTGGCTGCGACATTGGAATGCCGTCCTGCGGTTAGCGCATACGAACCTAACACTTATTAATCATCTTAATCATCGTCCAAAATCTCCGCGACCGCGTCTTGTTCTCGCCACATCAGGATACTGATACAGCCCGCGGATGTCGGCCACCGCACGGGCCGATTGGGAAGTGGGGGTGTCAACGAAGGATGAAGAATGTTCGAGTTGTTTGCGTCTCGCCTGTCGCGCTGTGTCGTCGCGCTGGCTGTTTTCTTCGCGGCGGTCGCCGCCTTCACCTCTCCGGCGTCAGCACGATCTCATCGTCATAGCGCAGAGCGGCACGCTTACGCGCATCACGCCAGCAGATATCATCATTACCGGCATGCACGCAGTTCGCGCTTCGAGCGCGGCGCGGCGCAATTGCAGGCGAGCGGCTTCGGCAACACCTTCGCCAGCTATGACCCGAACGCCAATAGCGGCGGCATCGCCATGAGCGGCAGCGGTGGAATGGCTATGAGCGGCAGCGGTGGAATGGCCATGAGCGGCAACGCTGGAATGGTTACCAGCGATAGCGGTGGGATGACCACGCGCGCCAGCCGTCGAACCATGAGGCGTGGCGGTGGGATGGCCACTAACGCGAATGTCGGCGGCGTGGCCAATAGCGCCACGAGCAGCGGCGGCTTCGGCGGCGGGTCGGGCCTTGTGTCCGAGGCACGCCGCTATGTCGGCGGCAATCCGACCGGCCGCGGCAGCCTGTGGTGCGCGCGCTTCATGAACATGGTGCTTGAAAAGACCGGTCACCGTGGCACCGGCTCCGACATGGCGAACTCGTTCGCGCATTACGGCACGCGTGTCTCCGGTCCTCAGGTCGGCGCCATCGCGGTCATGTCGCGCGGCGGCCGGGGCGGTCATGTCGGCATCATCACCGGCGTCGATGCGCAGGGCAATCCGATCATGATCTCCGGCAACAACGGCAACCGCGTCCGCGAAGCGCCGATCTCGCGCGGCCGGATCTATGCCTATGTGATGCCGAATTGAGGCGCGTCATTGCGAGCGCAGCGAAGCAATCCAGAATCCCTCGCGGAGACAGTCTGGATTGCTTCGTCGCTTCGCTCCTCGCAATGACGGAGTTTGCTGAGAAAGCGCCCCGTCACACCAGCTTCGGCTGTTCCACCGCAACCGCGTCGCCCACGCCGATGTCGCCGTCGGCGATCACCTCGGCATAGATGCCGCAGTCCATGTGGCCGAGATTGCTCGAGAGCGTGGCCGGGATTTCGAGATCGCGCCTGGCGGTCTGAGGATCGACATTGGTGGCCGGGCAGCGCTTGATGCGCTTGACCACGTTCAGCCGGGCCTGTCCGATCGCCAGCGTCTGGCCGACGAGGTCGAGCTCGGACCAGGCCGGCCAGCCCTTCACGTAGAGATTGGCGCGGAAGCGCAGCGGGTGGACGGCGGCGCCGCCGAGCATGGTCTCGAGTGCGCGGACGCTGTCGAGATTGATGATGGACACGACCTTGCGGGCGACGTCGGAAAAGCTGTGGTCGCGGCCGGACAGGACCTTGGGCGGGCCCTTCAACTCCGGCTGAAAGTTCTGGCTGAAATAGTCCTCGATCGCGGCACGCCCGGCGGCGGTCTCGAGATCGCCGACGGCGACGATCTGGCCATCCTTGCGGATGGTCAGGCGATGGGTCGCGTCCTCGAACCGGCTGTCGAGCGAAGCCAGCCGCTCATTGCGCGCCAGCATCAGGAACTGGATCTTCGGCTTCCACTGCGGCTCTTCCGGATCGAAGCCGCTGGGGCCGTTCTCGATGGCATAGCGGCGGTCGGCGGGCAGTGTCTGGCCGGTCTGCAGGGAGACGCGGGGCAGGGGCTCCGGCGTCAGACCCTTGATCGGATAGCGGTAGAGGCCGGTGATCTCGGCGGTCTGGTTGGCTGTCATTGCGCTCGGTGTCATGCCGCTACTTAGGGGATTCGGCCCAGCGGCGCCAAGCGGGCGGATCCGCGCACGAAATTGTGAACTCGCCTCTTCCGGTCCGAGGCCTCGCTTCCCACATCTGGGTCAGGCCGGCGCCAGCGCCGGCTGATAACGACCGTTGCCGGTTGAGAAACGTCAATGCGGTCATCGGAAACCCAATGAAGATGTCGTTTGGAGTGCCTTAGAGGGCTCCAGGGGCAGGCCGAGGGACAGAGAAGATATGAACATCGAGAAATATACCGAACGCTCCAGGGGCTTCGTCCAGTCTGCGCAGTCGCTTGCGGTGCGCGAAGGGCACCAGCAGTTTTCGACCCTGCACGTCCTGAAAGTGCTGCTGGACGACAATGAAGGCCTCGCTGCCGGCCTGATCGACCGCGCCGGCGGCAATTCCCGCGCAATCCTGAAGGCGACCGAGGACGCCCTGAACAAGGTGCCGAAGGTCTCTGGCGGCGGAGCCGGCCAGATCTATCTGGCGCCCGAGCTCGCCCGCACCTTCGACGCCGCCGAAAAGGCCGGCGAGAAGGCCGGCGACAGCTTTGTCACGGTCGAGCGGCTGCTGCTCGGCCTCGCGCTGGAGAAGACCGGCGAGGCGGGTGCGATCCTGGCCAAGGGCGGTGTCACCCCGCAGAACCTCAACGCGGCGATCGAAGCGCTGCGCAAGGGCCGGACCGCGGACTCCGCCACGGCCGAGAACGCCTATGACGCGCTGAAGAAATATGCCCGCGACCTCACCCAGGCGGCGCGCGACGGCAAGCTCGATCCGGTCATCGGCCGCGACGAGGAGATCCGCCGCACGATCCAGGTGCTGTCGCGCCGGACCAAGAACAATCCCGTCCTGATCGGCGAACCCGGCGTCGGCAAGACCGCCATCGCCGAGGGCCTGGCGCTGCGCATCGTCAACGGCGACGTGCCGGAGAGCCTGAAGGACAAGAAGCTGCTGTCGCTCGACCTCGGCTCGCTGATTGCAGGTGCAAAATATCGCGGCGAGTTCGAGGAGCGGCTGAAGGCCGTGCTGCAGGAGGTGACCGGGAGCGAGGGCAATTTCGTCCTGTTCATCGACGAGATGCACACGCTGATCGGCGCCGGCAAGGGCGACGGCGCGATGGACGCGTCCAACCTGCTCAAGCCTGCGCTCGCCCGCGGCGAGCTGCACTGCATCGGCGCGACCACGCTCGACGAGTACCAGAAGCACGTCGAAAAGGACGCGGCGTTGGCGCGGCGTTTCCAGCCAATCTTCGTCAGCGAGCCCTCGGTGGAGGATACGATCTCGATTCTGCGCGGGCTGAAGGACAAGTACGAGCAGCACCATGGCGTGCGGATCACCGATTCCGCGCTGGTCGCCGCCACCACGCTGTCCAACCGCTACATCACCGACCGCTTCCTGCCGGACAAGGCCATCGACCTCATGGACGAGGCGGCCGCGCGGCTCAAGATGCAGGTCGATTCCAAGCCGGAAGAGCTGGATTCGATGGATCGGGAGATCATCCGGCTGAAGATCGAACAGGAAGCATTGAAGAAAGAGAGCGATGCCGGTTCGAAGAGCCGCCTGCAGACGCTGGAGAAAGAGCTCGCCGACCTCGAGGAGAAGTCCGCGGCGCTCACCGCACGCTGGAGCGCGGAGAAGAACAAGCTCTCCGACGCCCAGAAGCTGAAGGCCGAGCTCGACGGCTTGCGGGTCGAACTTGCCAACGCACAACGGCGCGGTGAATTCCAGAAGGCCGGCGAGCTGGCCTATGGCCGGATCCCCGAGCTCGAAAAGCAGCTTGCAGACATTGAGGCCAAGGAGAACTCCGGCGAGATGATGGAGGAGGCGGTCACCGCCAACCACATCGCGCAGGTGGTCTCGCGCTGGACCGGCGTGCCCGTCGACAAGATGCTGGAAGGCGAGAAGGACAAACTGCTGCGGATGGAGGACTCGCTCGGCAAGCGCGTCGTCGGCCAGGCCGAGGCCGTACGTGCGGTCGCGACCGCCGTGCGCCGCTCGCGCGCGGGGCTGCAGGACCCGAACCGGCCGACCGGCTCGTTCATGTTCCTGGGACCCACCGGCGTCGGCAAGACCGAGCTGACGAAAGCGCTCGCCGAATATCTGTTCAACGACGAGACCGCGATGGTCCGCCTCGACATGTCCGAATACATGGAGAAGCACTCGGTCTCGCGGTTGATCGGCGCGCCTCCGGGCTATGTCGGCTATGACGAGGGCGGTGCGCTGACCGAAGCGGTGCGGCGCCGGCCCTATCAGGTCGTGCTGTTCGACGAGATCGAGAAGGCGCATCCCGACGTCTTCAACGTCCTGTTGCAGGTGCTCGACGACGGCCGCCTCACCGACGGCCAGGGCCGCACCGTCGATTTCCGCAACACACTGATCATCATGACCTCGAACCTTGGTTCGGAGTTTCTGGTGAACCAGCCGGAGGGCGAGGACACCTCGGCCGTGCGCGAGCAGGTGATGGGAATGGTGCGGGGACATTTCCGCCCCGAATTCCTCAATCGCGTCGACGAGATCATCCTGTTCCATCGCTTGCAGAGAAGCGAGATGGGCCGGATCGTCGAGATCCAGTTCGCGCGGTTGCAAAAGCTTTTGACCGATCGCAAGATCGTGCTGACGCTCGACGCCGCGGGCCGCGACTGGCTCGCCGCCAAGGGCTGGGATCCCGCCTACGGCGCACGGCCGCTCAAGCGCGTGATCCAGCGTCACGTCCAGGATCCGCTCGCCGAGATGATCCTGGCCGGCGACGTCAAGGACGGTGACAGCGTTGCGATCTCGTCCGAAGGCAACGTGCTGACCTTCAACGGCAAGGCGCCGCAGACCGCGGAGATCGCCCAGTTCGAGGCGCCGGTGTCGAAGCGGAAGTTGAACTGAGCGCCGGCATTCGAAGCCTGAAGCAACAAGCCGCCCCGGAGAGTTCAATCTCTCCGGGGCGGTTTCTTTGTGGGTTATTGACGATTTTGCTGCAGCCGGAGTGTGGTTTGTCTAGGTCGTGCAATCTTTACGGTGGGGCCCTACCGGCATATGCAATCCAATCCACATTTTTGAGCGCGGGGACTTATTTCTTCGTGACCTTGTAGATCGCGTTCTCGATGTCAGACGAGAAATAGATCGTGCCGGATTCCCCGATGCCGACGCCCGTCGGAATATGCGTTGGCAGTCCTCCGGGCGCGCCCACCAGGCCGATCGGGAGATTGGCCGCGATCTCGGTGACCGTGCCGCTCTCAGGTGCGATCTCGATCAATCGCTTGGCGCCGACCTCCGCCACGATCAGCTTGCCGTCGCCGGCGCGTGCGATCCCTTCGGGCATTTTCAGGTCCTTGGCGACCACCGTCTTTTCGCCGTTGCTCTCGATCATCGAGACGACGCCGGAAAAGGCTTCGGTGACATAAACCTCGCCACGCGATCCCGCGACGAGCCCGACCGGGCCCTCGAGGCCGCCGATCAGTGTGGTGCGGTCCTTGCCGTGCTCGCCGCTGACGCGGACCAGCGATTTGGTGCCGAGCTCGGCCACCAGAATGCTGCCGTCCGCGAGCACGATCGCGTCGTGCGGCGCCTTGAAGCCATGCAGCATGTCGCGGGTGGCGCCGGTCTTGCCGTCGATCACCTGCACCGTGCCGGTGAACCAGCTCGACAGGACCACGTCGTTGCCCTTCGCCGTTGCGCTCATCGGGTATTCGAGCGTGACGCCGGCGGCGTGCATGCGGGCCTTCTCGGTGACCTCGCCAGTAGCACCGTCCACTGTGCGATAGGCGAACACGTCGGCGACGTGGATCGTGTCCTTGCTGTTCTCTGACGTGACGCCGATGCCGCCGGGCAAGGCGAGCTTGCCGATGATGACCTGCCGCGCCTGGCCGGTCGCCGGATCGACCTCCTGGATGCCGTTGTCGGCCATGTTGGAGACGTAGATCCGGTCCTTGCCGTCGATCGCGAGATTGTCCAGCGACGGCTTCAACTGCGCGACCATGGTCTTGGTGCCCGACTTGGGATCGACCTGAACGAGCTGGCCGAGCGCGGTGTCGACCACCCAGAGATTGCCCTTGGAATCGAAGTTCACCGCGGCCGGGACCTTGAAGCCGTCCGCGACGACGGTCAGATCGGCCTTGTCGACGTCGACCTTTGCGACCTGTCCCTTGAACCAGAGCGGACCGTAGAGCTTGTCGTCGGGACCGAACTCGAAGCCGTTGAGGCCGCCCATCTTCTCCATGATCTGGCGCGGCGGTTTGACGCCCTCGACGTCGATCTCATAGAGCGTGTCGCCGAGAAAGACGGTGGTGGCGTAGAGCCTGCCGTCCTTGCGGAAGGCGAGCGAGTTGATGCCGGGAAGGCCGGAAGCGAGCTTCGTGATCGGGCCGTCGCCCTTGCGCGAATAAAGATCGCCGGCCAGAAATCCGGTCCAGGCCATGGTGCCGTCGGGGGCGAATGCGATGTCGTCGGCCATTCCGATCGGGGCGGGGATTGCAACCTTGGCGGTACCGCCGGCGATGTCGACCTCGTAGAGCGCCGCGCCCGCGACGCTGCCGGCAAACAGATGGCCGGCCTTGTCGATCGCAAGCCCGTGCACGCCGTGGAACGCCGAGCCGGGGACGAGCCGGGTGACCTCCCAGTTTTCGGCCGAAACGCTGGTGGCGGAGACAATCGCAGCGACGAAGGCTGCGCAGGCGAGCCTGTTCTTCATGGCGAGACCTCCCGTTTTTGGAAAGTATTCGCTCCTCACGCCGCTTTGGCAAACAAAACTTGACGTTGTGATGCCGCCAAGCGGGCCTCGCGCATCGACGTCAAATCCGGATCGTGTTTGAAGATGACCGGCCGATCTCGGCCGGTTCGCCGGCTTTACCGGTTGGTGACCTGCAACGGTCCGCCGGTTGCGTCCGACATCCGGGCGATGGCGCCGGCGCGGCCGCTCATCATGCCGTCGAGCCGGTCGCGCTCCTTCTCGAAGCCGGCCAGCATCGGGCCTTCCAGCGAACGGCCGCGCGGCAGTTTCACGCGTAGCGGATCGACGAAGCGGCCGTTGACCAGGATTTCGTAGTGGACGTGCGGGCCGGTCGACGCGCCGGTCGAACCGACGAAGCCGATCACCTGGCCCTGCCGCACCTTTTTGCCGGGCTCCATGCCCTTGGCGAAGGCCGACATGTGGCCATAGGCGGTCTCGTAGCCGTTGTTGTGCTTGATACGGATGTATTTGCCGTAGCCGCCCTCGGGGCCGGCCTTCTCGATCACGCCGTTGCCGGAGGCGAAGATCGGCGTGCCGTAGGAGGTGGCCCAGTCGACGCCGGTGTGCATCTTCACAAAACCGAGGATGGGGTGACGGCGGCCGCCGAAGCCGGAGCGCATGATGGCGTTGTTGACCGGCTTGCGCACCAGGAACTTCTTCGCGCTCTTGCCGGTCTCGTCATAGTAGTCGACGACGCCGTCGTCGGGGCTCTGGTAGCGGTAGTATTTCTTGGTTTCGCCGCCGAGCGTGAGCGAAGCGAACAGCACGTCGTTCTTTTCGCTCGCGGTCACGCCTTCGTCTTCGCCGGCGTAGAACACGTCGAATGAATCGCCCGGCGCCACCTTGCGCTGGAAATCGACGTCGTAGGAGTAGATCTTGATCATGTCGTCGATGACGGGCATCGGCACTTTGTTGCGCATCGCGGTCTCGTAGATGCTCTGGTAGAGCCGCACGCCCGTGCCGTCATCGTCGTCATCGTCGTCGCTGTTGGCGTTCGCCGCCGCATCGGCGACGGTATTCATGCTGGAGACGTCGACGGCGACGTATTTGCCGAGATCGGACAGCGCCGCGATCGCCTCGACCATGGTCTCGTTGGCGATGACGACGCGGTAGGGCTGCAGACGGGCGCCGGGGCTTGCGGGCGCCATCAGGATGCGCAGCTTCTCGCCTTCCTTCACGCCGCCGTCTCGGCCGCGCGGACCGAGCGTCGCGGTGATCGCCTTGATCTCCTCGGCCGTGGCGCCGAGATCGCGCAGCACGCCGGCGACGCTGTCGCCCTTTTTGACCACGTGGACGCGTTCACCGTTGGGATTGCCGCCGGTGATCTGTTCCTTGGTCTTCGGCAGCAGCGTGACGTTTTCCGGCACCACGCGCGTCTCGAAGCCGGCATAGGGATCGGACGGCGACACTTCGGTGGCGTAGGCGCTTCTGATCTCGGACGGGGCGGTCGCGCCGGAGACGTCGGCCGCAGCATTGGAGAGCGCGGCATAGCGCACCCCGCCATTGCCGCGCCAGTTGGCGGCATCGCGCACCCGCATCAGGATGTCGTCCAGCGCCACCACTGCGGTAATCTTGGCTTTCGGCAGCACCTGGGAGAGGTCCTTGGTGACGAAGGATACCTCGGCGTCGGGTTCGACGGCCTCCGGATTGTTCGGATCCTCGGATGCCGTCTTCGGATCGGAGCCGACATCGGTGAGAAGGCGCTGGGCGTTGAACGGCGGGATCTTCGCCGACAGGTCGCTCGTCGTCATCGACAGATTGCCGGCAATCCGGATGAAGGGACGCACCCGCATCACGTCGCGGTTGCCGACGCGGGCGACGGTCGAGACGCGCACGATGTTGCGCGAGGCCGTGGCTTCGTTCGGCGGCGGCAGGCGGTCGCTCTTGTGCAGCGTGGCGGCGCGGTCGGCTGCGCCGAATGCGCCGCGCAGCGCGCCTTCGACGCGCTCCGGCACCTTGGCGAAGGTCATCTCGCCGTCGAGCGAAGCGAAAACGGCGCCGCCGATCAGGGCTGCGCCGCAAAGTCCGGTTAGAATAGTCCCGCTGAACCATTGCACCGAGACGCGGCGCCGATCGATGACAGCGGCTTCGGAACCATCGACGGACAGCGGCGGCTCGTGGCCGAGATCGATGATCCCGGTCTCACGCCCGTAAGCGCCGCGTGACGTCCTGTGGTTCAACCCAAGTCCCCCAATCAACGACCCGAGAGCCCGATTTCGAGCAGCCCGTTCCGGACAGTCCTGTTTCGAGCCCTCCTTACGCCGCCCTCTCTGGGGCGTCTCTGGAAAAGGCAAGCCGCATAGGCGTCCGCGGTCAGAAGGCCCAGATGACGGACCGGCCGAAATTACGAACAGCTAAGCGGAAAAAGATCTCTCGATGTGTCTCGAATGTCTGAAGAAGGCTGCTTCATCGGATGATCGCCTTCCTCTGACCCCACACAAACCGCCGGCAGCCCCCACTGGCATCCATGCGATTCAAGCTTCGTCTGTACCAGAACGCCGGGGGATTGTGGCTCAAGTACGGCGCCTAATATGGAAAAGTTTCCGGAACGGCAGGGGGGCCGAGGGCCTTCCAGGGGCGGGCGCCCCAAGCCGCGGCCAAGCCGCGCTAAGCCGCGCCAAGTCACGTCCAAGTCACGTCCAAGTCACGTCCAAGCCGCTTCCGGAGCCCGCTCAGGCCCAATCTTTTTTTGGGTTTTTTCTCAGCGTCGGCCCGATCCATCCGCTCAGCGCCTTTCTAACATACTGTAATCACGTGTATTTTTTGAATAATCCACCGTGCGACGATTTTCTGACAATCGGCGTTGACAACCCCGATGGGTGGGGCCTATAACCCGACCACTGAGCGCGGCGCCGCCGGGTCACTGACCAAGGCGAGCGAACGCGCCACTGATGCTCCTCACCTTGTTGAGTGACACAACAGTCGACGTAAGTCGATTGGAGTTCATCCATCGTCGGTAAGGGTGTCGGAACCCTTCCTCTCTGGAAGGTTGGGGCCTCCTGGTCCCGGGCTGTTTGACAAGTGAAGATGAAGAAAGAGAAACGTGGACGGCGGAGTCCTTGCGGGTCTCGCATTTAAAGAGCTTCGGCTTTTTGGATCGGGACCGGACGAAAGACTTCGGCGGTACACGTTTTAAGGTTACACCATCGTTGCCAGCGATGTGAATCGCGGGCAGCTCATCGACTTCGGTCGATGAAAAATGGTGGGACCTCGTCAAAACGTTGTGATCAGCCGGTTCAAAGTTCAAGTCCAACTTGAGAGTTTGATCCTGGCTCAGAGCGAACGCTGGCGGCAGGCTTAACACATGCAAGTCGAGCGGGCGTAGCAATACGTCAGCGGCAGACGGGTGAGTAACGCGTGGGAACATACCTTTTGGTTCGGAACAACACAGGGAAACTTGTGCTAATACCGGATAAGCCCTTACGGGGAAAGATTTATCGCCGAAAGATTGGCCCGCGTCTGATTAGCTAGTTGGTGAGGTAATGGCTCACCAAGGCGACGATCAGTAGCTGGTCTGAGAGGATGATCAGCCACATTGGGACTGAGACACGGCCCAAACTCCTACGGGAGGCAGCAGTGGGGAATATTGGACAATGGGCGCAAGCCTGATCCAGCCATGCCGCGTGAGTGATGAAGGCCCTAGGGTTGTAAAGCTCTTTTGTGCGGGAAGATAATGACGGTACCGCAAGAATAAGCCCCGGCTAACTTCGTGCCAGCAGCCGCGGTAATACGAAGGGGGCTAGCGTTGCTCGGAATCACTGGGCGTAAAGGGTGCGTAGGCGGGTCTTTAAGTCAGGGGTGAAATCCTGGAGCTCAACTCCAGAACTGCCTTTGATACTGAGGATCTTGAGTTCGGGAGAGGTGAGTGGAACTGCGAGTGTAGAGGTGAAATTCGTAGATATTCGCAAGAACACCAGTGGCGAAGGCGGCTCACTGGCCCGATACTGACGCTGAGGCACGAAAGCGTGGGGAGCAAACAGGATTAGATACCCTGGTAGTCCACGCCGTAAACGATGAATGCCAGCCGTTAGTGGGTTTACTCACTAGTGGCGCAGCTAACGCTTTAAGCATTCCGCCTGGGGAGTACGGTCGCAAGATTAAAACTCAAAGGAATTGACGGGGGCCCGCACAAGCGGTGGAGCATGTGGTTTAATTCGACGCAACGCGCAGAACCTTACCAGCCCTTGACATGTCCAGGACCGGTCGCAGAGATGTGACCTTCTCTTCGGAGCCTGGAACACAGGTGCTGCATGGCTGTCGTCAGCTCGTGTCGTGAGATGTTGGGTTAAGTCCCGCAACGAGCGCAACCCCCGTCCTTAGTTGCTACCATTTAGTTGAGCACTCTAAGGAGACTGCCGGTGATAAGCCGCGAGGAAGGTGGGGATGACGTCAAGTCCTCATGGCCCTTACGGGCTGGGCTACACACGTGCTACAATGGCGGTGACAATGGGACGCTAAGGGGCAACCCTTCGCAAATCTCAAAAAGCCGTCTCAGTTCGGATTGGGCTCTGCAACTCGAGCCCATGAAGTTGGAATCGCTAGTAATCGTGGATCAGCACGCCACGGTGAATACGTTCCCGGGCCTTGTACACACCGCCCGTCACACCATGGGAGTTGGTTTTACCTGAAGACGGTGCGCTAACCAGCAATGGAGGCAGCCGGCCACGGTAGGGTCAGCGACTGGGGTGAAGTCGTAACAAGGTAGCCGTAGGGGAACCTGCGGCTGGATCACCTCCTTTCTAAGGATGGTTCTTCAGAAGCTTGCTTCTATCGAACCGTTTTAGAAACATCAGTGGCCAACGGTCGTCAGGATCGTTGAGCTGCATTGGCGGGATTTCGCCGTCTTCGTTTCTCTTTCTTCGCGGACGAACACGCGCTGGGGCTGCAACCTTGCAGAATCCCTGGTCCTTGACTGGATATGCGTTAGGGGCTTGTAGCTCAGTTGGTTAGAGCGCGCGCTTGATAAGCGTGAGGTCGGAAGTTCAAGTCTTCCCAGGCCCACCACACTCATCGAGTGAGCATTCGTCTTCTGGTTACGGGGCCATAGCTCAGCTGGGAGAGCGCGTGCTTTGCAAGCATGAGGTCGTCGGTTCGATCCCGTCTGGCTCCACCAGATGGTTTGATCACCGACTACTTGTACCGTCGTCCGCGAAACATCACTTCGCACTTACTAGTCCGGATGGACAGTAAGCTGCGTGATTTCTGACATCGTAAAGAGGAGATCGATCCGAGTTGGATCGG